>ONKB01000146.1 GCA_900318305.1 uncultured Prevotellaceae bacterium
ACGAGATCATTTCGCCTGTCATTTTAAAGTCATTTGGCCTGTCCCAAGATTTGCCTTTGTCCCAAAATGGACAAAAATTCAGGCGGGCAAAAAACTTGAGTCCACCGGAAAATCCTAAATTTTCAAGTCGTGAGATTTTTATATTTTTACACAATACAAGCGCCGAACAAAATATTAAATTCTCAGAGGGAGATAATTCTATTTTTATGATTTATTTCAGTGAACTCAAGTCTGACTGATATACCATTATAATTCTTACACTTTTCGCAATAACAACCTAAACATCAATCGTATATAGCATACACCCAATTTGTTGTCACGTTAAAAACTATTATTTCTCTGTAATTTCAAAACTTAGAAAATAAGGTACAAATCTGTGTTATGATTTGTACCTTATTATTACAACAGCATCTCTGCACTACTCGTATCGAATAGCCTCGATAGGATCCATATTGGCAGCTTTCTTTGCCGGGAAATAGCCGAATATCACACCTATGAGCGTACATACAGCAAAGCTCACCAGGATACTCCACAGAGGGATTGATGTCGGTAAATTAAATAACGCACAAGCCTTTGTTCCGAAATAACCCACTATCAATCCCAAAACACCACCTGTGATACTAATGAGTATGGATTCCAGAAGAAACTGGTTACTGATATCCAGCCCCGTCGCTCCTACGGACATGCGCAAGCCGATCTCCTTTGTTCTCTCGGTCACAGAGACCAGCATGATATTCATGATTCCGATACCAGCTACCAACAGGGAGAATGCTGCAGCAACAACAAGAATAATAGTTATGGTGTCCATCGTTGAACTCATTGTAGACATCATTTCCTCTTGCGAACGAATGGTAAAATCATCTTCAGCCTCTGGAGCAATTTTATGATTTGTTCTCAGTATCTGTGTTAATTCTTCTATGGCATTCTGAGTCATCTCCTCAGTCAAGGCTGAACAGTTGATATTGTTCAGATAATTCTGAGCCAGGACACGCTTCATAACCGTCGTATATGGGGCAATCATCACATTATCTTGGTCCATACCCCAGGAATTATAGCCTTTGGATTTCAAAACGCCGACAATACGGAACGGGATAGATTTAAAACGTATGGTCTTACCAACAGGATCAACTCCCTCTCCAAACAATTCCGTAACAATGGTTTTTCCTATCAGACAGACCTTTGCCCCGTGTTTAACATCCTCATCCGTAAAGCACTCTCCTTCCTGAACAACCCATTGTTTGATATCCATATAGTCAGTATTCTCTCCGTACAAGGAACACATGGTGTTTTTGGCTCCGTTGACAGCCTGACCCGATAATGACACCTCTGGAGAGACCTTGGAAATATAGCTTTTCTGTTCATTGATTTTCTCGTAATCATCAACTTTCAGGGTCTGCATAGCACTGGGGTCGCGCCTTACTCCACCACGCATATCAGCTCCGGGTCGAACCATAATGAGATTCGTACCCATCTTTGATATATTTTCACGGACACTCTCCTTGGAACCCTGACCTATCGACATCATGATAATGACCGCTGCCACACCAATGATAATTCCCAGCATAGACAGGAAAGAACGGAATTTATTACTCCATATAGCGCGTAGAGCTATTTTAAATAAATTAACCAGATTCATAAAACACTTATTTGTTGTCAGTCATCATTTTGCACAGGCAAAGCAGCCAGACCTTCCTCAGCCGACAATATATTATTATTCTCTTCATCACTACGTATCTTGCCGTCACGCAACACAATAGTACGGCTACTGTATTTAGATATCTCGGGATTGTGGGTGACAAATATGATAGTATGTCCCTCTCTGTACAGTTTTTGGAACAACACCAACATCTCAAATGACGTGCGCGTATCCAGATTACCCGTCGCTTCATCTGCAAGTATCACAGCGGGGTTATTGACCAATGCGCGGGCAATGGCCACACGCTGCATCTGACCACCTGACATTTGATTGCTCTTATGATATAATCTGTCACCCAGACCAACAGATTCCAGAGCCTTGATAGCAGCCTCCTTGCGCATTGTCGCGTTAAACTTGCTATTATACATCAATGGCAACTCTACATTCTCCACACTGGTTGTCTTCGCCAGCAGGTTGTAATTCTGGAATACAAAGCCGATTTTTAAGTTACGCAACTTTGCACGTTGCTTCTTTGACATAGTACGTACCGACACACCATCAAGATAATATTCTCCACTTGTAGGTGTATCCAGACAGCCCAACTGATTAAGAAGTGTAGATTTGCCCGATCCAGAAGTACCCATAATGGTAACAAACTCACCTTCGTATATTTTGAAGGAGACGCCACGTAGTGCATGAACTATCTCTGAACCCACAACGAAATCACGTTTTACGTTATTGAGTTCAATAACAACCTTGCGATTCTGCTCTTTCATGAAACAAGTAATCCTATGATTTATTTAGGGTTGCCAGACTTATTCTGCTGTCCTCTCCTATTACGCGGACCAGGCATAAAGGGATTCCTGTTGGAAGAGTTGTCACCCTGCTCGTCAAAAAATGCAGCAGTAATTTCCGTCAAGATTTCATCTCCATTATTCAACCCAGAGACAATTTCCGTCAAAGTACCATTAGTTATACCTGTTTTCACAGGATAAGCCTTAAACACATTGCCTTCCTGTTTCCAGACCTTCAGAGGAGATTCACAATCTTGGATTGACTGGTCTTTGGTCAGCAGCTTGTCACTTGGAACAAAACGCAGAGCCTTGGAGGGTATTGCAAGCACATGGTTTTTCTCCATAGTATATATTGTCACATTAGCTGTCAGGCCGGGTTTTAATTTTAAGTCATTATTGGGAGCTGATACCACAACTTCATAAGTCACAACATTGCTCTCGGTTGTAGCCTCTTGGCGTACTTGGGTGACGGAGCCTTCAAAGGTGTCATCCGGATATGCGTCCACTGAGAATGTTACACGCTGTCCCTCAGCAACGCCACCAATATCAGCCTCATCAATATTCGCAATAACACGCATATCAGTCAGATCCTGGGCAATTGTGAACAACGTTGGAGTATTGAAGCTGGAAGCCACTGTCTGGCCTTCTTCTACAGCCCGATTCAAAACCACGCCGTCAATTGGGGAAGTTATCGTTGCATACCCTAAATTTGTCTTTGCCTTCTGAACATTCTGTGTCTGCACTTTGACAGCAGACTGTGCTTGCTGATATGTCAAGCGAGCACTCTCAAAATCGTTAGCACTAACCAGTCCTTTTTCAAACAAAGTCTTAAATCTGTTATAATTGGATGTCTGGTAGTTCAGATTACTCTGAGCATTAGCAAGATTACTCTGCGCACTGGTCAGTTCACTGACCAAATTAGTTTTATCCAGCTCTGCAATAATCTGCCCTTTCTTGACAATACTATTATAGTCAACATAAATCTTGTCAATTATACCTGATACCTGTGTACCTATTTCCACCTGAGTAACAGGTTCAATAGTACCCGTAGCCGTAATTGTCGTCTTAATATCCAGTATCTGTGCTTTAGAGGTCACATACGACACCGTCGATTTTTTTGAACAGCCTGTCAAGAAAAGAATCCAAACGGCACACACAAAAACAATTGGGAAAACTCTATTCTTCATATTCAATATAAATTTATTTACAATTTAATTTTTTGACCTTCATAGAAACGCAGCATCGACAGATTGTACAATGCCGTGTATTTACTTTGGAGCATCTGTTGGCGGGCCAAGAGAAGATTGTTCTTACCCGTTGTCAACTCCACTATGTTTTTCAGACCCAATTTGAACTGTTCGCTAACCAAGTCATAACTCGCCTGCATACTGGCAACATTACTCTTTGCCGAGATATATTGCTGCTGAGCAGTCGTCGCATCCAACCAGTAGTTCTCAATTACACTATACAGCTTTTTCTGGGTTTCCAATAATCCCAATTCACTGTTCTTGGTATTCAGTTTTGCCTTGGAGACAGCGCTCTTTGTTTGTTTCTGGTCAAAAATAGGAACAGAGATAGTTACGCCGGCACTATTGGACCAGTTTTTCTTTAACTGCTTTCCGAAATTAGTACCTCTGCCACTTGAGTTGCTGCTTGATAATGAGGCATTCATACTCACTGTGGGCAAATAACCCGACTTGGCTATTTTCTCTTCCAATCGGGCCGCATCTATATTCAGTTTATTGCTTTGAATTTCCGGGCGCGTATTCAAGGCTGTCTCGTAAATATATTTTTTACTCGGAACGGAGACCAACACGTTATGGTCATCTACATTGGGCACTGCCACATCGAAATCATCATTATCATGAATCTCCAAAAGCTGTTTTAATTGCAATTTATAATTCTCAAGCATAGACTTGGCACGAACCAGGGAATACTGGTCCTGAGTCACTTGTGCTTCCAGCTGGGCGACATCAACCTTTGCAATAGAACCTACATTATACATTTCCTTTCCTCTGTCAAGTTGTATGAGAGCTTGCTTGACGATTTCGCTATCAACGGCTATTGCCTCATTCTGATAGAGAATCTGGATATACATCTGAGTGATTTGCTCTTGTATAGAATTAGCAGTCTGTTCTACCTGCAAATCGGCTAACTGCTTATTCATCTCAGAAGACTTGATATTATTTCTGTTTCGGTTACCGTTCCAGACTGTCCATGCTGCACTGACACCATAATTGCCATTATAATTCACCAGAGCGGATGTTGATGTCATAGAACCATTGGTAAGGCTCGTTGTTGACTCACTGTATGGACGATACGACACACTTTGATTTGTATTAAAATTGACATTTGGCAACAGACCGGCTTTTGACGACTTGACATCTATCTCACGTTGCGCAGAAGAAATTTTGTTCTGCAACAATGTGATATTGTTCGTCAAAGCATAGTCTATACATTCCTGCAGTGTCCATTTTTTTTGCGCTCCACATATATGAGCGACAAAACACACTGCTACAAGAACAACTAACTTTTTCATATTATATGTTTTTCTATTCCATTTTCAGGTTTTCGGACAAAATCAACACAAAGTTGCTAATACTAATCCGAAAAACATGCAAAAATATATTAATTCTTGCATTAAACCGCAAAATTGTTTATTACTTAATCAATAAATCACACAAAAGGACCTAAAAAATGGAACAGCCAACCTTCAAATTTCTGTTTTGCCGGCTTTGCCTTCCAGTATTCCTCGGTCAAAGGCACACAACGATGTCGCTTGTCATAATCAAAGATACGCTGCAACTCTTTGGTACTATTCCTGTCTATAATCAAAGCATTCACCTCAAAGTCCCAAGCCAGACTACGACTATCCAAATTAGCGGAACCTAAGAACGAGATGCTATCATCTATCATCATTATCTTGCTATGATGGAATCCCCCTTGGAAATAATATACTTCAGCCCCCTTCTTATGTAGTTTCCGAACCTGATAATCTACAATACGTGGGGTAATGGGAATGTCACATTTCTCCGATACCATAATCTCCAGTTTAACCCCTCTTTTCAATGCTTTTTCCAGAGCTTTACGCACAGAATGTCTCAGAGTAAAATATGGATTAATCAATTGTATTTTGTTCTCGGCATAGTCAATCAATGACACAAAAGTGTGTCTCATAATTTTGGGAGTCACATTAGGCTCACGGTTAACGACAGCCAAAAGTTTAGCGCCACTGGTTTCTGTCGTGTCATTCCTCAACCCTATCAACGCATTTTCCGGCAGGGATTCTCCAGGATAATACTGGGGACCACAAACCATCTCACCTGTCGTCTTCTCCCAGATTTTCAGGAATATTTTTTGATATTCACCTACGGCATCCCCCTCTATACGAAAATGCATATCGCGCCATTCCCCAAACTCAGGTTTCCCGATGATGTAATAATCAGCCACATTCATTCCACCCGAATATGCACTTTTCCCGTCAATTACAATAATTTTCCGATGATCACGGTTGAAAGCATAATTGAGCCACGGGAAACACATTGGCCGGTAGGTCCTTATATTTATCCCTCGCGACTGGAGTTCTTGTAATTTTTTCTTTCTTAACGGTTTATTGTTTGAGTCATTGCCGAAAGCGTCAAACAGGAGCCTTATCTCCACTCCCTCTTTATGTTTTTCTTCTAACAAATCAAAAAGCGCATTCGCAATGCTGTCGTCACGGAAATTAAAGTATTCCATGTGAATAGAGTGCTTTGCCTGATTAATAGCCTTGAACACATCTTCAAACTTCTCACTACCATTCTTGAAAAAAACGATTCTATTATTATGACTGAATACAGCACCTTCCTTTTGGAGATTGTCCAACAGAACATCTTGCTTGTTTTCGGCAGGAGTACGAAGAAAAGTCAGAAAGACGGCTGTCAGCAACAATAAGCAGCGGAAGGATTTGGGGGACGGAAACATTACAAAATAGTGCTAAAGGAATCCACGACACCTAACAAGTGCATCTTGTCGTCAACAACAAGAACACAATGTATATTATTAGTGTTTAAGATTCTGTCAATCTCCACTATTCGGGTTTGTCTGGAAACAGTTTTAGGATTGACTGTCATAATGTCTCTTAGAGTCAGGTCAAAGAATCTGCTTTGTGAATTCTCTATTGCTCTGCGTATATCACCATCGGTTACCAGACCAACGACTGTATCATTCTCTACTGCAACACAAATACCCAGACGCCCCTGACTAACCAGAGTGACAGTCTCTCCCAATGGAGTGTCAGGAGATGCTACTGGAAGATTGTCTTTTCTCATAACATCCTCCGCACAAGTCAAGAGTCTTTTGCCAAGCATTCCTCCCGGATGAAATTTAGCAAAATCACGTTCCTTAAAACCTCTGGCAACCATCAAGCTACATGCAAGGGCATCGCCCATTGCTAATGTAGCGGTAGAAGAACATGTTGGTGCCAGTCTCAGCGGTCGTGCTTCTTCTTCAACATATATACATAAGCAAGCAGCACTATGTTGTGCCAAGAGAGAGTCCCGATAGCCTGTCATACAGATTATGGATATCTGACGCTCATCAAATGAAGGTATCAATTTCAGCAGTTCATCTGTATGCCCACTGTATGATATCGCTAACACTATATCGTCAGAAGAAACAACCCCCAAATCACCGTGATACATATCTAACGGGCTGACATAAAAACTTGGAGTACCCGTACTCGACAACGTGGCGGCAATTTTGGCACCAATGTGTCCACTCTTACCCACACCTGTTATAACGACCTTCCCTTTGCATTCCAAAATCAAATTGACAGCTTTCCTGAAATCGTCGTCAATATTAGGGATAAGGTTGCTTATTGCGTCTGCCTCATCATTCAGACATTTTATGGCGGTCTCTTTCCACTTGTTCATAGCAAGGAAACTATTACTTTTTCCAGATTTTTTAGATACAACATATTCGGGCCATCACTTTTTGCCTTCTCCGGGTCAGGGTGTACCTCAAAGAAAAATCCATTAGCCCCAAATGCTTTTGCCGCAAGAGCCATCATCGGCACATATTGCCGGTCTCCACCTGTCGTCGTACCTGCTCCACCTGGCCGTTGTACACTATGAGTGCAATCCATAATACAACGGGGTGAAATAGTTGACATTATCGGTATATTCCGGAAATCCACTACGAGGTTATTATATCCAAAGCTGTTGCCACGCTCAGTCAGCCACACCTCGCTTGCACCAGCCTCTACAGCTTTCTCATAGGGGAATCTCATGTCTTCCCCTGAAAGGAATTGCGCCTTCTTGATATTTACTATCTTTCCCGTTTGCGCTGCCGCCACCAGGAGGTCGGTCTGACGACACAGAAAAGCAGGTATCTGCAAAATATCTGCTACCTCTGATACAGGCTCTGCCTGATAGCTTTCATGTATATCTGTGAGAATTCTAAGACAATACTTTTCCTTTACATCAGCTAACATCTGAAGTCCCTTTTCCATTCCTGGTCCTCTGTAGGAATGTATGCTTGTTCTGTTAGCTTTGTCAAATGAGGCCTTAAAGACTATGTCTATACCATAGACAGCTCTCAGCCTTACGAGCTCCATTGCAACTTCGTCGAGTAATTCCTGTGACTCTATCACACATGGCCCTGCTATGATTACAATATCCTTATTGTCTTTCATATTCATTACAAAATTACTACAATATTTTTATTTTTCACTCATCCAGAGAAAATAATCATTCCCGAAGCAATGGAACTTAACGTCTTTTCTCCTCGTTTGGAATATTCTCACAATACCCCATTATTTCAAAGGGTTCTTCAAATGCAACACCTCACGCCAATCCATGCGTTTTGATAACACACAAAACGTATAAAGAACCGAAAGCAAGCCAAGAGGCAAACCAACAGCATAACGCAGTATCCCACTGAGAACAAATACGACAATGACCCCTAACAGAAGTAAAATACCCTGTATTTCAATAGCATGCCGGGCTCTGACAGAAATAACGAATCGATAGCGGCAACGATAGTACGACGCCAATATGAGTGTTTCCAGGAAATTGGTCAACGACAAGGCGACACCTGTTCCCGTCAGGCCATAACTATGATAACACAGTATCACAACAACAAGTAATATAACATAATAGCATGTCTCCATGACAAGATAGGTTTTACCGTCGCCTCTTGCCAGAGCAATATATGCGACAGGAGTACTGACAGCCTTGAAAAACATATAGAATGATGCCAGCACGACCATAGGCAATATAGACATAAAATGTGGCGTATAAAGCAACTGGATGATGAAAGGCATGAAGATATTGAACATCAGTAAGAAGGGAGCTATAAGGAGCACACATACCTCCATTTGGCGATTGACGACAAGATTCATTTTATTGGCAGAGTCGCCACAACCTGACAATGTCGGGAAAAAGTCTGCGTCCATTGCAACAAAAAGGAAACGGGATGCCACAACTGTGATGACAAGACCAGCACTGTAGAAACCAACATCATTAACATCACCGTTATGAATCATATAAGAACGCAATGCAAATTCAACAGCAGAGGCCACCACATTCGCCATAATATATGCAACACTTAGCTTGATCAGGTCTTTGCCTTTTTTAAGCGTAGACAAGGAAAAGGGGTTGCTCCGCCATGGGAAAAGTGGCAGCGTAAAACGTAATTGGACGACAAGAATCAGGAATGTACTGATTAGCAAAGCGGGGATAATACCACCTATGCCCAACAAAACATATAACGGTATGCTAACAGCCGCCAGAATAACTGCACCATAAAATGAGGACAAGGCAAAGCTTCCCAATTCACGGGTGGCCTTCAGTATAGACAACTCCGTGCCGCTAAGTATCACCATAGGAATAATAGGAGATATTCCCAGAAATGACATATAGTGGGAAAGGTTGCCATAAGTGATATAGCTAATCAATGGAGAGCAGACAGCACTGACCACGAACCCGATTATAGCCGTCAACAATGTCAGACTACGAATGACCCTTACCTGCTCAGCGAGTTTATCCTTGTCTCCTGTCTCATAAGCAACAGACAGGCTACGCGTGGCGGCAACAGGAGTTACCAACGAGAAGAAAGCCGTAAACAGATTATTGGTCCGGTTATAAACATCAATGATGCCTATACCCACACTTCCCAAGAAGAGGGCCGCAAACTTGTTCCGCACAAAAGACAAGAACACAACTATCCCCTGAACCCCGCCAAACAAACCTGTATAGCGAAGCACATGACTGTAGATTCCTCTCTTGGCGTTATGCTCTCTCTTGGACATTAACATCAGTCTTGGTAATACACTCGTGGTATACGTTCACTCACAGAGGTTAACAATTCGTACGGAATTGTTTCCAATATATCACTTAATGTAGAGACAGGGAGGTGATCACCAAATATCTCCACTTCGTCACCTACTTTACAAGGTATATCCGTTACATCTATCATACATACATCCATACATATGTTTCCCACATAAGGGGCCTTATGGGCTCCATTAACAAGGCAATAAGCATTGCCACAGCCTAAATGCCGGTTAAGTCCATCGGCGTAACCTATAGGGACATCTGCAATACGACTTGTACGATTCAATTTACCACGTCTGCTATACCCCACTGTATCACTTCCTGGAACCTCCCTGATTTGGAGGATAACACTCTTCAGCGTACTGACATTGTTAATGACTGTATTGTCGATGGGGTTTATGCCATATAGCCCTAATCCCAGACGCACCATATCCATATGATATTGCGGGAATCGCTCTATAGCAGCACTGTTGCATATGTGACATAGAATCTTACCTGGAAAAGCCGCCTGCAACTTCTTCCTTGCCACATCAAACAAATTAAACTGTCTAACAGAGAATTCATCAAATTCCGAGCTGTCGCTACCAACAAAATGACTGAAGCAAGAACGCGGCATCACAGCATCTTGATGGCGAAGAATATCTATCAGTTTGTCAATATCGTTTTCCGGATGAAATCCAAGACGATGCATACCAGTATCCAATTTGATATGTACAGGCCAATTGGTTATACCCTCTTTATGAGCCGCGCTCACTAATGCATCCAGCAAGTCAAAACTATAGACTTCAGGCTCCAAATCATTGTCAAACATCTCTTTGAATGCGGTCAGTTCCGGATTCATAATCATAATACCTGATGTGATTCCAGCCTTGCGAAGTGTTACTCCCTCATCCGCAACAGCTACAGCAAGATAGTCCACATGGTGATCTTGCAAAGTGCGCGCTATTTCCACAGCTCCCGCACCATAAGCAGACGCTTTAACCATACAGACCATTTTAGTTCCTGGTTTCAAGAAAGATTTATAATGATTGACATTGGCAACAATCGCACTTAAATTCACCTCTAAGATTGTCTGATGGACTTTCTTCTCCATCAGGGCCGAAATCCTGTCAAATCCGAAAGCACGTGCACCCTTGATCAATATAACCGCTTTGTGAAGGTTGTGTAGAAGGCCTGAAGAAATCAAAGCATCTGTACTAATAAAATGAGACTTTTTCATGGAAAAAAGCTTCATGTTTCTTCCAAGTGCTTCGCCGACACCAATAAAGTAATCTATGTGACAACCATTAACCAATTGAGCCACTTTTTCATACAACAACTTTTCTGGCATACCATTTTGATAGATATCACTCAGAATCAATGTAAATTGGCGTTCAGTATGCTCCTGACGACGCTCCATAAAATGCAAGGCGATATCTAACGAATTCAAATCGCTGTTATAACTGTCATTTATTAATGTACACGAATTTACTCCCTCCTTTACCTCCAGACGCATTCCAACAGGCTCAAGGGTTTTAAATCTTTCAGTTAAGGAGGTTCCTTTAAGCCCCAGATATAAAATTAAAGTCAGACAAGTAAAGGCATTGTTAATTGAAGCATCATCCGTGAAAGGAATAACAAGTTCGCCTGTGCAGTCTTTGGTTTTATAGACAAACGATGTCCCGTTATTATCTTTATGGATATGCTCGATAAACAGAAAGGCATCCCTGTTATTGAGCGACCATGTCAGGAATTGCATATTAAACCCTAAACGGGCGATACAGTCTTTTAGCAATTTATCATCCTCATTAAATACAATTGTTTCGCATTGGTCAAACAAGGATAATTTCTCCATACATTTCTGGGTCAGCGATGTAAAATTCTCTTGATGGGCATCACCGATATTGGTTATCACACCTATCTTAGGCTTTATTATCTCTCTGAGTTTAGCCATTTCCCCCATCTGGGAGATACCTGCCTCAAAAACAGCTATCTCGGTTGTATTCTCAAGCAACCAAACCGACAAAGGTACCCCAATTTGGGAATTATAACTACGCGGCGAACGTGTTACAGAATAAAAGGGACTAAGTATCTGGTATAGCCACTCTTTGACGACAGTCTTTCCGTTACTGCCCGTCACTGCAACTACAGGTATGTCGAATTTACTCCGATGATGCTTGGCCAACTGGTGCAGAGCAGCTAAAGTATTCTCAACAAGAAGGAAGTTAGCACCAGGATATAAAACATCAAATTGAGCAGGTAGTGACGATACGACATAATTGCGCACTCCCCTTTCGTACAATTGGGAAATATAATCAGCACCATCGCCAAATTTGGTTTTCAAGGCAAAAAACAATGTCGTTTCTGGGAAAGTAAGCGAACGGCTGTCAGTCAGCAATCTGTCAACTTCCGAAGGCCCGTTTCCATAACGAACAGCATCTATCGATGTTACAATTTCTTCAACTGAATAGAACATTATAATGCTTCAATTATGATTTAACATCTTGTTAATATAAAG
>ONKB01000145.1 GCA_900318305.1 uncultured Prevotellaceae bacterium
GAGTCTAATGCAAAGACAAAGTATGTACGTTTGCATGTTGTGGGTCAAATGACAGCGGCAAAAACCGAAAAATAATCAAGTGATGGACAAGAATAATCATGTCGTGGTGATGGCTGGAGGCATCGGCAGCCGTTTCTGGCCGATGAGCAGTGCAGAAATGCCCAAACAGTTTCTGGACCTTTTAGGAACAGGGCGTTCCTTGTTACAGATGACTGTTGGCCGTTTTGCTGGAAAGATATGTCCAATAGAAAATATATGGATTGTTACATCAGAGAAATTCCTGGATATTGTCCAGCAGCAATTGCCTGAAGTGCCAAGACGAAATATCCTTTTGGAGCCATGCAGGAGAAACACAGCGCCATGTATTGCCTATGTCAGTTGGTCAATCAAATCTATTAATCCAGATGCTAATGTGGTGGTAGCGGCAAGCGACCACTATATAGCTAATGAGGAGAATTTCTGTGAATCCATAAAATCTTGTCTCCAGTTTACTGCGGAAACCGATTCTATTGTTACTTTGGGTATTAAACCTGATTATCCTTCTACAGGGTATGGATATATTGAGGCTGATTTGAGCTATCCTTCTGCTACTAATCCTAATATTTACCGTGTTGACTCTTTCAAGGAGAAACCGGAACTGGAAGTGGCAAAGCAATATATTAAGGAGAACAATTTCTTCTGGAACTCTGGAATTTTCATTTGGAATATCAATACCATCATCAATGCATTCAAGGTATATCAACCCGATCTTGCCAATACCTTCAAGAAACTCTCTCCATATCTGGGTACCAGTCAGGAGCAGGAGAAAGTGAACGAGATATTCCCTCAATGTGAGAATATATCGGTTGATTATGCTATTATGGAGAAAGCCGATGAGATATATGTTTATCCTGCCAGTTTTGGCTGGAGCGATTTAGGCTCATACAGTTCGTTACTTTCATTACTCCCTCACGATATGAGAGGCAATGCATGTGTTGGTGGTGATGTCAGATTGTTTGATTCTGACAACTGCATCGTTCATGCTACGGGAGAGAAAAAAGTCGTTGTTCAGGGACTTGACGGATATATTGTGGTTGAGCATGATGGTGTCCTCCTTATCTGTAAGCTGGAAGAGGAACAGCGAATAAAATTATTCCACGATTAGTTTTCATCATTTTGCCTCTGCGATTGTGGAAATGTCCACATGGATTTTTTGCCTTCGGCCAATTTATTGAGAGCTAATTCTCTAATCTAATTATTAATAAAATGAATTTGTTGGAATTTCTTTTATGAGATTCCAACAAATTGTTATTTGTCGGAAAACTATTTGTTCTTGTCCCTTTCGCTTATCAGTTTATACCAGCATTTGCGACACATGGGTCTGTATAAGTCATCACCACCTACAAGTACTTGACTTCCCACCGTGACAACTTTCCCATTGTTGTCAATGCGTGCATTAATATTGGTCTTCCTGCCACATTTGCAAGAAGCCTTGATTTCTTCCATATCGTCTGCCAGCTCCATGAGACGTTTTGAGCCAGGAAACAGATGCGACTGAAAATCCGTCCTTAATCCGTAGCACATTACACTTATACCAAGTATGTCTACTACTTTGGCCAGCTGATCCACCTGTTTCTCTGTGAGAAATTGAGCCTCGTCCACAAGAACCCATTCCAGTTGGGTAAACCGTGATAGCATTTTTGTGTTATACTGCTCAACGGCAACAAATAAATCGTCATCGGGTTGGACCATAATGCATTTGCGCACCAGACCTACACGAGATCTGATTACTCCGTTGCCATCACGGGTATCCTGAGACGGTTTTATGACCATGACTTTAATATTGTTCTCCTCGAAATTATATGCTGTCGTCAATAGTCTCAATGTCTTGGCTGAAGCCATGGTACCATAATAGAAATAGAGTTTCTTGCTCATTTTTTGTGAATTATTCGTCAATTACTCGTTTAATACAAAGTTATAGTTTTTTTTTATTACAGTTTGTAAAAACACAGAAAATGTCCGTAATTTTTGTCTTTATGTATAATCAGTGTTGTATGAACATAGCCAGTTATTAGTGACCTGATGTTTATCTGGAATATAGTTGGATATATTTTTGTGCTTTCTATTGTATCTGTTGTTTTTCGATAGTAATTTTGCAATAGATTTTAATCAGTCAAAATAATGGAAAAGAAAAAGATCGAACGTACATTGCTGATAATTAAGCCCTGTGCTGTTCAGCGTGGATTAATTGGTGAGGTTATATCAAGAATAGAAAAGCGTGGTCTAAAAATTATTGCCATGAAGATGTTGCAACTCACAAAAGAAATTCTGCGTGAGCATTATAGTCATAAAACAGACAAACCATTTTATCCACTCATAGAGGCATCAATGATGGCTGCACCTGTGGTAGTGATATGTGTGGAGGGATTGGAGGCAGTGCGTGTGGTTCATGATATGGCAGGTGCGACCAATGGTCGTGATGCACTGCCTGGTACTATAAGAGGTGATATGAGTGTTAGTGGACAGGAGAATATTGTGCATACTTCCGACTCATTAGAGACAGCATCAGCAGAGTTGAAGCGTTTCTTTTCCGAATCTGACTATTATGAATATGATTCGCCTCTGTTTAATTATTTGTATGCAGCTGATGAAGTATAATTGTCGGATTGTTATTGCTAATGTTATAGAGCGATGATGTGTAGGAGATGTTTTGTTGGATTGTTATTTTCTGTGGAGGTTGCCCTGGCCGTTAATGCGCAGCTGGTTGATAAGGTAGAACTGTATAGCGGCTTGAGTGTCAGGCCATCAGGTACTATGCCTGTTGATGCCCATAATTGGAGAAAAGGCGATGTCTTGTTTTTTGAACCTCTGGATATGAATGTCAAGGGGTTCAAATCAAGGTTGACGATAGAGTCTGATACCACAGCTCTCGTGACTTTGCCACGCCGTATGCGTGAAGGAGAATACCAGGTTACACTTCATCGCGGTAGCCAACAGCAGTGTCTGGGCAAGACTTTCCTCCGTGTTCCTGATGTGTTTCCTCATGGAACTCCTGTCGCTGCTCATAGAGCTGTATGGGATGCGCCGGGTTCTGCTCCTAATTCCCGAAAATCTGTAAGTCTGGCTATAGATTTAGGAATACATGCCTGTGAGATTGATGTATGGCGTACGACTGATGGTAAACTTATTGTCAATCATGATGCGGTCTTCCAGGGTATTCTGTTGCAAAATGCCAGTTATGAGGAGGTTAAGCCTCTCCGGTTGTCTAATGGCGAGACCATTCCGCTCTTGAGCGAGATGCTTGATATGATTAAACCAGCAGATGTAAAGCTTAACTTGATGATTGAAATTAAGCGCAACAAGTCAGAAGAACAGAATATGGCACTGGTTGAGGATGTTGTCCGTATGATAAAGGATTATGGCTTACAGGACAAGGTGTGCTTTCTCAGCTTCGGCTATACCATATGTGAACGCCTGGTGCAGCTGTTGCCTGAATGTACCGTTTACTACATAGAACATATGACCCGTGATACTACAAAGCGCGGCAAGCCTTATTATGAAGGACCAGGTATTGTGCCGTTCCCTCAGTTGAAAGCTTCTGGCATCACAGGTATTTCGCTGGGACCTGGTCTGGTTTTTGTGCGCCATCCTGAATGGGTGGAACAGTCTCGTGGCGAAGGACTGAAATTGAGTTGCTGTGTAGTCAGTGATCCTGAGAATATAATTAAGAGCAACAATCTTAATGCTGACATCCTTGTGACCAATACACCTGTATTAGCCCAGCGTATATATCTGCATTATAAACGGAATCAATAATATACAGAAACGAACTGAATGAATATAAGGAATGTGTTATGTGTGACGACTTTATCGTTTATTTCTTTCGGTAGTTTACAAGCTCAGGACCTAATGCAAGATACGTGGGTGGCTACAGACGGCTTGGGCCGGCTTATGCCCACGAGCGATGATGTGGGTAGTATCAAGACCGACAAGAAACGCACTGTGGGTATCTTTTATGTTACATGGCATACAATGAATCTTGAAAACGCCCCGGCTGTAGGTGATGTCTCCAAGATCCTGAAAAACAATCCTCAGGCAAGAAAAGACGGCACTTTGTGGCCACAGGGTATCGGCATGTATCATTGGGGAGAACCTGAATATGGTTATTTCTTAAGTCAGGACCCGTATGTTATCCGCCATGATATATCAATGCTGGCTGATGCCGGTGTTGATGTGCTGATATTGGATGTTACCAACGCAGTACGCTATTGGGATGAATGGAGCGTTCTCTTTAAAGTAATGGAACAAATGAAGTCGGAAGGCAACCCTGTTCCTAAATTTTGTTTTTGGGCATACAACGGTGAAGTGATTACAGTAGTTCAGGATATCTATGAAAAGTATTATCAGAACAACCTATATAAGGATATGTGGTTTTATTGGGAGGGCAAGCCTCTGTTATTGTGCAATATGTACCCTGATTTGGATGCCAACGGCGGTGGTATAAAACATCATAATCTCCATTATGAGGAGGATGCGGTGACAAACAGGCAGAATCCCCATTACGGGAATCCTTATTATACTGAGAAGTACTATAGTGATTATACTCAGGAAGTAAAGGATTTCTTTACGATGAGAAATCTGTGGTGGGGTTATTATAAATGGGGCGGAAAGCGCTATGTTGGCACAGAGGATAATTGGAGTTTTGGTTATGCCATGGAAGACAAAAGGGTTAGCTCACTGACTCCGCTACTGCGAGCCTCGACACACAAAGGTAATATAGAACAGATGGCTGTGACTCCTGCTGAGCATCCTGTCAGCATGACGGGTAAGAGCTGGAGGGTCAATACCTTACAACCTGATTTGAACGACGAAGATGTACCCGATAGTGCCTATGTTCCTTGGTTGGGAAGGATTGTATCAAATCCTCAGACCTATGGCATTTATTTCCAGGATCGTTGGGATGAAGCACTTGAGGTTGACCCGCCATTCATCTATCTGAATGACTGGAACGAATGGACGGCAGGAAAATATCCCATAGGAAAGGCTCCGGGAAGTGAGGCTCCGGGACCGAAGAGTTTTCTCGGACGACATGATAATACATTCTATTTTGTGGATCAGTATAACTCAGAGTTCAATCGTACTATTTCCCCGGCTAAAGGTGAGATGGGGGATAACTACTATATGCAAATGGTACAGAATATACGGCGCTATAAGGGTGTGCGTCCTGTGCCTGTTAATAAAGGATTTACCAAGATAATAATAGACGGCGATTTCTCAGAATGGAACAAAGTCGGTGTCAGTTATTATGATACCCGCGAGGATACAGTTCATCGTGATTTCCCAGGTTATGCTCATTTGAGATATGTTGATAACAGCGGACGTAATGATATTGTCTTGTCAAAAGTTGCAGCCGATAAGAAAAACGTGTATTTTTATGCGCAGACAAGCGGGAGGTTAAGTCCAAGTTCCGACAAGAATTGGATGCTGTTGCTGATTGATGCAGACAAGAATAGTCATACTGGTTGGTATGGTTACGACTATATTGTCAATTATCATGTCATAGACCAGAATACGACATGCTTGATGAAATATACCTCTGGGAGGTGGCAGATAATAGGAGAATTGAGATACAATTGCAAGGGCAGTCAACTAGAAATAAGAGTACCCAAGTCCCTGCTTGGATTTAAGGCCGGTTCCCGCAGGTTTACGTTTGATTTCAAATGGACCGACAATCCTCTGGATTTGAAAAATCCCATTTCACTCTGTACCCATGGTGATACCGCTCCTAACAGACGCTTCAATTACAGATGTGCTTGGGAAAAATAATGCTGTTACGGATTATTGCTGTCCAAAAAATTAATGATGATTGCCGTGTTCTGTTTCCGCATATTATTATAAGTATCCGGCCCGATTTCCGCTCCAACAGGTACTGTTCATTCTTCAAAGTGAAATTCCCCAAACATGAAACAGTAAATACAAAATTAAAAAAAACAAAGATTAATTACATATTTAATAATATTTTTATCTCTTTGCAACAGATAATAACTTTTAAAATTATTACTGAAATGAGAAAAATGATTGTTAAATTTATGTATGCATGTGTCGTGTTGTTTTTTACATGTAGCTTGAGCAGTCAGGCATATGTAAGTATCTATACATTTGAATCAATATATGCTTATGAACCTGATAATGATTTCTTTTGGTACAATGATGAAGCTATTGTCCCCGAAGGCTCATTACTTTGATTATTTTCCTGAACTTATTCCGGGTGAAACATACCTTTTAAAAGTTACCTATGGCAGTGGATATTCGTTGACTGTTGATAGTTGTTTTACTACTTTTAATTATGTTTCTGAAACCCATGAAGAAAATGGCATGTGGGTGTATCGTAATACAGGAACATTAGCACACCCGTGTGGTTATTATGGCTTTTATAATGTTATAGACAATTTGGAATTTAACCTGGAGGATTATCCTGACTATTCCTTAGAAGAATTAGAAGGAGAATACGCTTTGACCAGATTACATTTTACACTTCAAGCCATAGGCTTTTCTTATATAAAGATTGAAATATTGCAATAAATAGAAAAGGGGATACAGTTATTTTAAGGTATTCAACATGAAAACTCTTTGTCATATTTTCTGCTTATGTATTCTTTTAGCCAGTAGTATTATTACCACTTCGGCTAACACCATAATAGATGGAGTCATATATGGTCGTTATCGTATTTCAGGGGATCTTTACACTGGCAACATAGTAGGATTAGAAGACAAAACCATATTTAGTGTGCGTCTCAAGTCGTGGATTACTTTGAACAACAAATCTCTTTCGGTGACAATTGTCTATAAAAATGCTTTCATGGGGTGCCCAAACTTGTCATCAGTTACCCTTCCCAGTTCAATCACCACCATACAGGAAAAAGCTTTTTTCGGGTGTTCTTCCCTCCAGTCAATTACCATTCCTAAAGGAGTAAAGGCCATAGATACCTGCACATTCTATGGATGTTACAAACTGGCTACTGTGAGCCTCCCCAAGGGACTGAACAGGATAGAAGAAGGCGCTTTTTGTCTGTGCTCGACGTTGTCGTCAATCAATCTCGGAGACTGTTCGCTGAAGAAGATAGGGAAGAATGCTTTCATGTATTGCGACATGCTGAAAGAAGTCAGCCTTCCGCCATCGCTGACGGACATCGGTTCCAGTGCGTTTCAGGGCTGCAAGGGTCTCACTTCTGTAGTCCTGCCGCCCAATCTCTCCGCCCTCGGCTCTAATGCCTTTGCAGACTGTAGCAAAATATCCGCAGTAACCTTCCAGAACCAGACCGTCAGGGTCAGCATCCGGGACAGTGCTTTTGCAGGATGCACTGGTTTGAAGTCAATACAGATGCCTCCTACGCTTATTTATATTGGGAAACGTTCTTTCAAAAATTGTGCGAGCCTGCTCACAGCCGATATACCTGGAGAGACAGCCAGCATAGGTGAGTGTGCCTTTCAGGACTGCCGGAGTCTGGGGAAAGTTGTCATCCCTGGTTTTGTAGAGACCATCGGAGACAGCGCCTTCTGTGGCTGTGTGGCACTCGACTCCGTGACCTCGCTGGC
>ONKB01000143.1 GCA_900318305.1 uncultured Prevotellaceae bacterium
GCATTTGCTCGCTCATCGAGGATGAGGATTTGCGTCGTCAGATGGCTTCCGAAGCAAAATTGCGTGCTCAGCACTATCATGTTGAAAGCATCGCTCAGCAGTGGATGGCCTTATTCAATGAAGTAATCACTTGTTCTTAAGCTGATTATATTATGGCAAGGATATCTGTCTTAATGGGAATATATAATTGTGCAGGGACGCTTGTCGAAGCGCTCGACTCATTATATGCCCAAACATATCAGGATTTCAAAATTATACTGTGTGAGGATGGCTCTAGTGATGATACTTATGCTGTCGCTGAACAATACGCCAAATCTCACGATAATATCATCCTCTTGCGCAATGAGCGCAACATGGGGTTGAACTTCACGCTCAACCGTTGTCTCGAGCAAGCCGACACTGAGTATATCGCCCGCATGGACGGCGACGACATCTCATTACCTCACCGTTTTGAGAAAGAGATACGTTTTCTTGATGATAATCCGGAATTTGCTATAGTTAGTTGTCCAATGTTATATTTCGATGCGAAAGGAGTTTTTCGTACAGGTACAGCTAATAGTTTTCCATCAAAGAATACTCTAATATATGGCTCACCATTTTGTCATGCTCCGTGTATGGGTCGCACATCTGTTTTTAAGTCCATTGGAGGGTATAGTGTCGCAAAAAGATATTTAAGGGTAGAAGACTATGTTCTATGGGTGAACCTATATGCCTCAGGACATCATGGAGCAAATTTGACGGAAGCGCTATATATGATGCGAGATGATCGCGATGCTATAAAGCGAAGAACATTTCGAGCGCGTATAAATTCTACTTTAGCAAAGTTTGAAGCTTATCATAAGTTGGGAATACCTTTAAGGTATTATCCACTTGCACTATTACCTGTGTTGATTGGGCTATTGCCCAATGGTCTTTATGTTTATCTTAGAAACTTTTATCATAAGTATGTTTAGATCTAAAAACATATATAACGATATGTGTAAAAAATCTTCAGGCATTCTGCATAAAGTGACGCCAGAAGAGCGACGTAAGATACAATTACATTTATGCAAAATGTATAAAGATTTGGAACAAGTGTGTGATAGACATGGTTTGACAATCATGATGGCTTTCGGATCTGCGCTTGGTGCAGTCAGGCATAAAGGATTCATCCCTTGGGATGATGATATGGATGTGTTTATGCCTCGTGCAGACTATACACGACTCATAACACAGCATGCTGATGAACTATCAGATAATTACATTATTTATGCACCTAATAGTAAGAATGGTGCCATAGCTCGCTTTGCAAAATTGGTTGATAAAAACACCTTGTTTGTGGAAGTAGGGAGTGAAAAAATCGATCGTCACCCAGGCGTTTTTATTGACATTTTTCCACTAGATTCTATTACGACGAATCAGTTGTCAAACAAGGTTAAAAAGATGGTGTCAATGGCGCTGATATTCACTGCAGCATCTGTTAGACAATATGAACTGAATAGTGATGTTTATAAATCAATTATGTCAGGTTGTCGAGCTGCTAAATTTAATTATTGGTTTCGTCAAATTCATGGTTTTCTTTTTTCTTTCATAAATGAGCAACAATGGTATAAATTAGTAGATAAGTTTTGTGAGAATCCTAATGATTCAAATTATATTGATTTTGTTCAAAGCGATTATCGTTGGAAGCCTTTAGATATTAATATGTTTTATCCTCCAGTGAAAGGACAATTTGAGGGTATGGAAGTTTATATTCCACATCATCCTATTGATTACTTAAAGATGGAGTTTGGTAATTGGCAATGGATTCCACCAGAAGAAGAGCGTTTTGAACATTATGTTATTGATTTAAAAATTTAGATTTTTTATTTATGCTTAATTTTACTGTTGGTCCGGTGATGTCTAGTGACTTGGTCTGTGCTATTGGGCAAGAACAGGTGCCTTATTTTAGAACATCGGAATTTTCTGAATTGATGTTGGAATCTGAGCGTTTGCTAAAGAATTTTGCTGGTGCACAGCAAAATGCGCGCTCACTGTTTATAACAGGCTCTGGCACTGCTTCGATGGAAGCAGTGGTGATGAATGTTTTTAATTCACAGGACAAAGTGTTAGTTGTAAATGGTGGAAGTTTTGGTTCTCGCTTTGTTGAGCTTTGTCGAATACATGATGTACCATGTACATCAATCGACTTGCAATATGGAGAGCCTTTGACTGCAAATCATCTTATATCTTATGAAAATAAGGGTTACACAGGATTTCTTGTGAACAAGCATGAGACATCAACAGGTGTTCATTACGATATGCAAGTAATCAGTGATTTTTGCAAAAGAAATGACCTTTTCTTGGTCGTTGATGCGATAAGTTCTTTTTTGGCTGATCCTTTCAATATGGAGGAATTGGATGTTCAGGTAATGATTACAGGTTCACAGAAGGCTCTCGCCTGTCCGCCAGGTATTTCAATAATAGTCTTATCTCCAAAAGCTGTTATGCGAATTAATCATAATAAGGTGAGAAGTATGTACTTTGATTTGAGTGATGCTCTAAGGAATGGAGAAAGAGGACAGACTCCCTTCACTCCAGCGGTTGGTATCATACGTCAGATTCATGCACGTTTAAAGGAAATTGATTCGAATGGAGGTGTGAATGCTGAAGTATCTCGAACAGCTGCATTGGCTCAAAACTTTAGAAACAAACTTGTGGGGCTTCCATTCATTTTTTTTACAAATTGCATGTCAAATGCTGTAACTCCATTGCATCCTCTCAATGCATCTGCCCATCAAATTTTTCTTACACTTAAGGATGAGTATGGTATTTGGATATGTCCTAATGGTGGAGAATTAAAGGATCGTGTTTTCCGTGTTGGTCATATTGGCAATTTAAATGCAGAGGACAACTCTACGTTGGTTAATGCAATGATAGATATGCAAAAGAGAGGTCTTATATGAGCAATTATCTTGAATAAGTAAGCATGAAAAAGGTTATTACATACGGTACTTATGATTTGTTGCATTTTGGCCATATCCGTTTGTTGGAGAGGGCCAAAGCGCTAGGTGATTATTTGATAGTTGGTGTTACAGCGGATAATTTCGACCTTGCTCGTGGTAAAATCAATGTTCAGCAATCTCTTATGGAACGAATTGATGCGGTTCGAGCAACTGGCCTTGCGGATGAGATTATAGTTGAGGAGTATGAAGGGCAAAAAATTGATGACATTTGTCGATTGGATGTTAATGTTTTTGCTATTGGCAGTGACTGGTTGGGCAAATTTGACTACCTCAAGGAATACTGTGACGTAGTTTACTTGGAGCGCACAAAAGGTGTATCAAGTTCAAAGTTAAGAGCAGAGAAACAAGAATTAGGAATAGGTCTTGTTGGCGAGTCCATGATTCTTAATAAGTTTGAGCGGGAAAGTCACTTCGTTAATGGCGTTAAAATCTCTGGCATATGCGCTAGAGATTCGGAAGATTTTTCAGATGATCTATTGAAGGTTCCGCAAGTACATAGATTTGAAGATTTGCTAGATATGTGCGACGCAGTATATATAATATCTCAACCTCATGAACATTATTCACAAATAAAGTGCGCTCTTGAAGCTGGAAAGCATGTATTATGTGAATCTCCAATTTCCCTTTCTATTAAAGAATTTAAGGAACTAACATCATTGGCAGATAGGCAGAAGTTGATATTAATGGATGGTATTAAAACTGCTTATTCGACTGCATATGATCGTTTGGTCGTTTTGGCTAAGAGTGGCCGCATAGGAGAAATAATATCAGTTGATGCTGTATGTACAAGTATGTTTGAATTTGAGCGTCATGAGGATAAGTCTAGAGTTTGGAATAGCATTACCGCTTGGGGGCCGACTGCAATGTTACCAATTTTTCACCTTCTAGGAACAAATTTTACAAAAGCTGATATTACAACTAAATTGTATCAACAGGATAGTGATTTTGATATTTTCACAAAAATTAATTTTGCTTATCCCTGTGCTGTAGCGTCATTGAAGGTTGGAGTTGGAGTTAAGTCAGAAGGCGAACTGATCATATCAGGCACAAAGGGTTATATATATGTTCCTGCGCCATGGTGGAAAACTGATTATTTTGAAATCAGATATGAGAATCCGATTGATAACAAACGTTATTTTTACAAACTTGATGGTGAAGGTATTCGCTATGAAATTGTGTCATTCATAAAAGCAATTCGAACTTTGAAAAAAAGTACCTATCTATTAGAGAATGTTTCAGAAGCAATTGTTAAGACGATTGAGTCTTTTTACAATAAAGATATTACATTGTTGTCATGATTAAATGAGATGTAATTATCAAGCTTATGTTATTGATTGCGTATAATAATTCGTGTTTTTATTAGATATGTTTATTCAATTTAATCAGTATGATTTTCTTGCTCAAATGAGACTAAGTACGAAGTGTGTTAAGCATTTGCTCTGATTTTTATAACGAAATACAACACAAATAAATATGTTTTCCAAGAGTGTAAATATACCTCAGGTAAGGATTAGTCTGTTCTTTCTTTGAATAGTTGAAGGCGGTTTTAGTTTATAATTAATAATAATTAATTGTAAAAAAATAATTATAATAAATAATATAAATAA
>ONKB01000141.1 GCA_900318305.1 uncultured Prevotellaceae bacterium
AAAACTGTTGAATATACCTGTGTTCTTGAATTTTATGCTGAAATCAATGTCCTGCCTATTTGGTGTATATCTTACATGGCGTTTCAGGGCAGGGATAGCTGAGGATGCAAAAGTTAATAATGAGTTCGGGATGTCCTGGATAGAAGAACCTGACGATAAATGAGCATCAAAAATGTCGCTAGTTAATCTTATTCTGTTAGATGTGTTGTTTCCTGAATATGTAAGGTGCAGGGTATCGCAGGTATAAGATTTCTGCTTATTCTCTAAACAAAGGTGACTTAAAGCTAAATCTGCGTTTTTGGCATATGGCGTTGATTGCAGATTAAATTGTAACCGGGAAGAGATGATATTGTCTTTAAGAACATCAGTTAGGTGAAGTTCACGGGTTACAAGCTTGTTTATTATTGCATTGATGTTTGCGGTAAGATGATTGTCTTGGAAGACAATGTGGGGTGTCATGCTTAGATTTAAGTTCTTGTCTCTGATGTCAATGTTTCCAGTTGCACAGTTGTCTGTAATGTTGCCACTAATGGAAAGGTCATGGAAGGGATATTTGTTGAAAGTCAATTGGCTTATTTCGCTGATAATGTTAAGTCTTAGTGGTGAGAGCGTTCCGGTAACATCAAGTTTTCCTGTGTCATTATTGGAGGCGGAGGAGTTTCCTGTAATGAGTTTCTCAATGCTGAAATTTCTGAAACTGAGGTGACCGTCTAAAAGTTTCCTGGAATATTGTATGTTTTCGGTTAATATCCCGAGATCTGTTTTTGTTGTGCCCTCGAAGCTAAAATCGTTTCCATTGATGCTAAAAGAACCGATATGGTCAATATCTCCCAAAGAATGCAGGAACTTGTTGCTGTCTTGTTGTAGGGAAGAAAGGAGGGTGTTTATGAATTTGCCCGATACCGAACATCTGTTGATGTCACCATTTGCCTGAAATGTGCTGTGATTAAATGACTGTTGATTAATCAAACATTGTATTACAAGGTCTAAAGATTGTTTCCTCTCATCGGCTAAGGATAAATCCATAACAAGGGAGGACTTATAAGGCTTGCTGTTTAACTGTAGTTTATAAGTATCGTCTGAACTCCCTAAAGCGGGGTATAGACATTTTAAATCAGAGAGATTAATATTGGCATATGTATCACATTTCTCTATATAAAATGTTGGCTTAGACTTACATATAAATGTTGGTATTCTTATTGTTGAGTGAGGTAAATCCAATTGGACTTTTCTGACATTGATGCTTTTTTCAGTAATGTGGGCAAGTGCAGTAAGGTTATCAATTTTTATTCCGCTTGATTCTGTAAATTGCAGACTCCGCACTTTTATAATTGTAAATTCCTTACCTGGATTCTTTATGGCAAAACTGCTGTTTAAGTGATGTATATATATATGCGAGGGGTTGAATGTTTCTGAGTGTGGTTGATTCTTGACATCATATCTGATATTGAAGTTATGTAGGACGATGGAGTTTGCGTTAAAGGATATTTCTGTACGAGGCTCGCTATTCTCTGAAGTGAGATGGTCAATTATATGCTGGCAATTAAGAGGTGAGTGCAGACTGTCTCGGGATAGGGTACATTGGGTGTCATATATTCCGAGATGCTTGATTGTTAGTTGGTCGCTGATTAGTGCTATAAGGTCCAGGGAACAACGTACTTGACGGGCTGAGAGAATAGTGTCGTTATGTAGGCCGAGAATAATAAGATCCTGTATGTCTAATCTGTTGGACAGATTGAACTGAATACGCTTTATGTGAATATCTGTACCTAATTTTTCTGACAACAGGACCGACGTATGCTTGGCTAATTTGTTGCATACATAATCAGTTTTGAGCAGATAATGTAGCCCGATTGCCGCACATAAGAAAAAGGCAAGACAGAAACGTAGTATATAACTGAATCTTTTGATAGGTGTAGCTTTTTCTAAAATCAGACAAAGTTACGATTATACGAGCGAAAAACAAAGAACTTGTTCTGTTTTTTCCAGATGATAGAAACTGGTGCTTGCGGCACCTTTTTGCTGACGAAGCTAATGATGAATGCTGTTGGCTATGACATCTTATATTTTTTTCCCGGAAAAGAAGGCGACAGATGTCTCAATAATTATTTTAATATCTGTTGCTAAGGTTCTGTTTTCCAGATAATACAAATCTCTGTCAAGTCGTTTCAGCATTTTTTCCATGGTGTCAGTATAGCCATTGTGTAGAGTTGCCTCTGAAGTCAATCCCGGACGGATTTCATACAGATGCTGATACCGTGAATCGTATTTCATGATCTGGTTAATGAAATAACGTCTCTCTGGTCTGGGACCTACAACAGACATATCGCCTATGAGCACATTGAACAATTGTGGCAGTTCATCAAAGTGATGCTCTCTGAGGATTTTGCCTAATTTTGTGATGCGATAATCGTCTTTAGTCTCTAACTGGGGACCAAATTTCTCCGCATCTTCTGGCATTGTCCTGAATTTGTATATGGTAAACGGCTTACCGTTTTTCCCGATTCTTTCTTGCCCGAAAAAAACTGGACCGTCGTTCTGGATTTTGATGGCTATATAAATGATGACAAACAGCCAGGAAAATAATAACAGTCCTGTTATGGAGAGGATTATATCAAAAGAGCGTTTAATAAACTTTTGCCAGTTCTTCATTGTGTCATACTGAAGAACTCTTGTTTCTCTTGTCGTCGGATAATTCCGATAGAGATCTCTGTATATCATTGTTCGTTTATGTTGTATAATTATAACTGAATTAATTGTGTTTTATTATGTGTTTTTTATTTTTTTTGCGCAATTAATGTTATAAGCATTGTTCTCTTTGAAAACAGCTGTTTGTAGAAATGTAACTATAATATTTCGTGGATGTATGTCTTGACGGGAATAGAAAGAAGTATTACCCTTGATTTTTGTTGACTTTCTAAGTCTCGTGCTTGGAAATAACCAAATAAATTTGGCTTTTCGCTCGGTTAATCGTAACTTTGCAAAACTTTGACAAGTGAATATATGTTAAATATTGAAGGAGAAGAATTGTCCCTTTATATAGATAAGGAGACAATCAGTGCTAGGGTAAAAGAGTTAGCTGCTCAGATGGAGAAGGACTATGCAGGAAAAACGCTGACAATCTTGTGTATATTGAAAGGCGCATTCGTTTTTGCCTCTGATTTAATGAGAGCATATAAGGGTCCATGTGAGATATCTTTTGTCAGATTATCTTCCTATCAGGGAACGCAGTCAACTGGTAGCGTGAAAGTCGCAACAGGTTTTATTGATGATCTTGCAGGTAAGGATATTCTTATTGTTGAAGATATCGTTGACACAGGTATCACGATGAATTTTTTGTTCTCTGAACTGAAGAAACAGAAACCTAACAGTGTCAGGTTGGCAACTTGTTTTAACAAACCGAGTCGCAGGGTTTGTGAGATTAATCCAGACTATACTTGCTTTGAAATAGAAGATGAGTTTATCGTCGGCTACGGCCTGGATTATGATAACAAATATCGTAACCTGCCAGAGATTTATACTAAATGAATTGATTCATAAATCACATAATTAGATAATGATAAATATAGTAATTTTTGGTGCTCCTGGCAGTGGCAAAGGAACACAGAGTGAGAGAATAGTTGAAAAATATGGTTTCGCCCATATATCAACAGGTGATGTTTTGCGTGGCGAAATAAAAAAAGGTACCGAACTGGGAAAGTTGGCAAACGATTATATTTCCAAAGGTCAGCTGATACCAGATTCTTTGATGACCGATATTCTGGCATCTGTCTATGATGGTCTTCGTGCTACAAGCAAAGGTTGTATTTTCGATGGTTTCCCCCGTACGATACCACAAGCTGAGAGTTTAAATAAGTTGTTAGCAGAGCGTAATGAGGAGGTGAGTGCCATGATTGAACTGAATGTTCCTGAGAAGGAATTGGTAACTCGCCTTGTTGAACGCGGCAAGACCTCAGGACGTGCTGATGACAATGAAGAAACCATAAAACAGAGGCTTAATGTGTATCATGGCCAGACGGCTCCATTAATTGACTGGTTTGAGCAACAGGGAAAACGCCATGCTATTGATGGTCTTGGGTCAATGGACCGTATTTTTGATGATATCTGTGCTGTAATAGACAAGCTTTGATACCCTATGCCTGAAAGTAATTTCATTGACCATGTGAGAATCTATTGCCGAAGTGGTAAGGGAGGTCGTGGATCAATGCATCTTCATCATGCGAAGTACTCTTATAATGGAGGCCCTGATGGCGGCAACGGCGGCAGGGGAGGTCATGTTATCCTTCGTGGCAATCGTAATATGTGGACATTACTCCATCTGCGTTACCAGAAGCATGTCATGGCCGGAAATGGCGGTGACGGTGGTGCAAATTGCTTGACAGGCAGGAAAGGAAAGGATGAGTATATTGAGGTCCCTTGTGGAACGGTTGTCTATAATGCGGAAACAGGTAAATATATTTGTGATATAACAGCTCATGGCCAGGAGGTTATCCTGCTCAAAGGTGGTCGTGGCGGCATGGGAAACTATGAGTTCCGTACAGCTACCAATCAAGCCCCACGTCATGCCCAGCCTGGTGAGCCCATGCAGGAGATGCAGGTCGTCATGCAGCTTAAGCTGCTTGCCGATGTGGGATTGGTCGGATTTCCCAATGCAGGTAAATCAACATTGTTGTCTTCTGTCTCGGCGGCACGTCCGAAGATAGCCAATTATCCGTTTACGACTTTGGAGCCTTCATTGGGTATTGTTTCATATCGTGACGGTAAATCTTTTGTCATGGCTGATATTCCAGGCATTATTGAAGGGGCAAGCGAAGGCAGGGGGATTGGAATACGGTTCCTGCGCCACATTGAGCGAAACTCCCTCCTGTTGTTCTTGGTGTCCTGTGACTCCAACGATATCAGGAAGGATTATGAAATTCTCTTGGGTGAACTGCGAAGCTTTAATCCTGAGTTGTGCTCCAAGAAAAGGATTCTGGCTGTCACAAAATGTGATACCATCGATGAGGAATTGATAGAAATGTTACATAGTGATTTGCCAGATGATTTGCCCGTGGTGTTTATCTCTTCTGTTTCTGGATTGGGAATCATGGAACTCAAGGATGTTATCTGGAATGAACTTAATAGCAAGAGCAATAAGTTGGACTCTGATTTTCAAGAAAAAAGTCTTGTACACCGTGATTTGGAGCGCGAGGAAATACAAGTGGTATTTGCTGAATCTGACGATGACATGAATTCTGCTGGTTCAGACGAAGAGGACGGCGAGATTCTCTATATTTAATATATTTATATGGATATGGTTCCCCAGTTGACATATTACGACATGGGACCTCATGTCATAGCTTTCAGTACAACACGTAGAGGTGGTTGTAGCGAAGGTAGCTATGCCACCTTCAATGTTAATGAGTACTGTGGAGATGATTATGACCACATCCGTCGGAATAGGCAAGCCTTGTGCTGCTTGTTGGGTATTCCATCCTCCAATTTGATTTATCCTCACCAGATTCATGAATCCCAGTGCAAAATAATAACCAGCGACTTCCTGTCTATGCCTCTGGCTCGTCAAAAAGAATATCTTGAAGGTACGGACGCTCTCGTTACAAACGAGAAAGGTGTGTGTGTTGCTGTTTCCACAGCTGATTGTGTACCTGTACTCTTGTACGATTCTGTGCTTGGGGTTGTCTCTGCTGTTCATTCTGGATGGAGAGGTACTGTAAAGAAAATCGTATCTGAAGCTATTCGACTCATGCAGATTGAGTTTGGTAGCCAGGTCTTTAACTTGAAGGCGGTAATAGGACCATCGATTAGTTGTGCTGCCTATGAGGTGGGAGACGAGGTGTATGAATCCTTTTCCCATTGTGGTTTTCCCATGGATACCATTGCACAGAATATCAATGGTCGGTGGCATTTAGATCTGCCTGCTGCAAACCGCTGGCTCATGCTCCAATGCGGTCTGCTGTCCGAGAATATCAGCTTTTCGGGTATATGTACATATGGCAATAGCAATGAGTATTTTTCTGCAAGGAAATTGTCAGTGCATTCTGGAAGAATATTAACAGGCATAATGCTGTGGATATGATGAGGCTATTTTTGCTCCTGCTGATTTGTATGCTGTCTGTCAGCTCCCTTGTTGCAGGTAACAGGGAAAAAATGAGTGAAGAATCTTTCACCCTGAGCAACTTTACAGATGAGGAGAGGAATTCTGTATCATGTCCCACGCGGGGACTGTTTGATAGCAGTGGTCTTTATGTGGCAGATTTGTCCCGGTATACGTCAAAAGACTGGTCTTATCCTTTGCGTGGTGGTAAAGTGATAAGTCCATTTGGCGGCTCAAGGAAGAATCACCAAGGTATTGACATCAAGACATATGAAAGTGACACTATCTATGCTGTGTTTAGTGGCAGAGTCCGTTTTTCAAAACCCTTCTTCGGATATGGTAATGCCGTAGTCATCCGTCATTATAATGGTATGGAGACCCTTTATTCCCACAACAGGAATAATCTGGTCAATTATGGTGACTATGTTCATGCTGGCCAGCCTATAGCTATCATAGGGCGTACAGGCCGTGCTACAACTGAACATTGTCATTTTGAGGTCCGTATCAACGGGAGACCTTATAATCCCGACCTTTTCTTTGATTGTTCCTGCCATCGGTTACGTCCTGTAAAGGTCATTGTTTCCTCATCTGGTAAAATTAAGATTATCCGTTTGTCACCCAAACAGGATACAATACAATCACCTCAGAAGATTGGCAGGGACAATTAGAACTTATTTCCCGTTTCTGAATTCAAATCTTGATGGCTTGTAGTAAAAGTTTTTTCGGTGACGTTGTGGAACGGAAAAACTGAAAACTTTTTATTCGGTTACAGAGTTGGAGACTTGTGTCAGCCTTAGCGTATATATGCGCATACGAGAAGTAATGACTGCATTGGCATTATACAGTGTAGCATATTCTCCATGATGCTTTACAACCTGAAACTTAGCAACATAGTTGTATGTGTCTGTTGTTTCGGAAGGTTTCTTTGAAATTGTAGGAAGATTATCTGTAGTATAGTTTGCCTGCTCAGACAATTGCTGTGACAACTCAATGCTTTGGTCAATAAATCTGTCGGACACAATGTTAGGCAATGCTGATATGTTGTGTTGGTTGACTAATGTGAAATAGGTGGCAATGAGATTCCTGACCGAGTCTTTTTCTGTCGGGGTGACAGTGAGTTTATCAAGAGCTTCGAGATATTGCCTTGCCTGTGTTATGTGCTTTCCTCCTATGTGGAGGTCAAGGTATGCCTGATAAGCTTCACGGGTATTCTCATTGCTACAGAAAAGCCAGTCCAGGGAGTCAATCTTATCCTTGCAGATTGAGGTGTAGGCTGACTTGGGATGTCTGGCGAGGAAGGATTTGAATGGAGAAATTGAGTCGGAAGTCGCTATACTCTGCCATTCAGCTTCTATAATTCTTAATATTTCCAGTCTCTCCTTTATCTCGGTGCTATATTCCGATGAGGGATATTTGGCAAGGAAGGAGATATATTGCTCTGTGTTGTAATTGTTTTCAAGGGCGGTATAATCATTATTTAATGATTTCTTAAACATGAGATGGTTGTACAGGAAATAGCCTCCTCCGCCTAAAAGAAGAATAATGAGAAGTGCCACAAAAGGCCACGGGAGTCTTTTCCTTCTTGGCTGGGGCATTTTTCCGTTTAAAGGTTGGCCGCTGCTCATGGCAGTAATGACAGATGAGGGGATAATGGGGGTATTGGATACATTGCACAGGCAGTTGGGACATGTCTTTGTACCATGCAGAAGTATCTTGCCGCAATCGGGGCATGTCAGGATGTTCCCGGCAATGTTGACACCGCAGAAGGGACAGGTGACAGCTAATGTGGATATTTCATGATTGCATTCAGGACATCTGATAATAGCCATTGGAGTTGTTTTCTTTTGCAGGTTACTTTTTCTCCTTGTCGAGGACAGATCTGATAGCAGCATATGCCTTGGGCCAGTCAGTGTTGATGGAGAATGGCGTTAGCTGGCTTTCATCGCTTTCAACATAGGCATTCACAATGTCTGTCTCGGTTTCCTCAAAGAGAGGGTTTGAACCAGAAGCATCAATGAACGACATGATTCTTGATTTTTTCTCGCTATTTGTCAAACTGGTATTCAAAAGTGCGGATTTGAAGAAAGTGGACAGGAATTCTGACATGTAATAAGCTTGATTATCAAGAAATTCCTTTGTCACATCTTCCTTGCCTTCAAAACTCTTCTTCTTAATGTATTGCAGCGTGGTATATTTGAACTGTGCTATTTTTGCCAACAGTACATTGCTTGTTGTGTCATTGATGACTTTCTTTGAATCTTGTAGGATGGTATTGAAAATGTCTTGGGCTGAGATATGTAGGGTACATCCCATGAAGAAGAGCAATAATGTGAAGTGTTTCATATTGTTTTTATTTTATTGATTTGTTGTTAAGGTCAATCTGTTTGTTATACATAAGGGGAAATCATCTTCGTAGTGAGAAACCATAATGAGTGTCTTTTCCTTTTGTTTGCAATATAACTCAATGATTTCTTTTGCCATAAGTTTGTTGTAGGAGTCCATTCCGTGGAAAGGTTCGTCCAGAATCAGAAGATCGGGGTTCTTCACGAAGGCTCGTATCAGTAACATGAGACGCTGTTCTCCGTCAGAGAGTTCCAAGTAGTTGCGTTTCCTGAATTTCTCCGCATCGAAGATTCTCATCCATGTCGTTATTTTTTCCAACTCGGTATCCTTGGGATTTTTGTACAGACCGATGGTGTCATACAACCCGCTTGCTATGATGTTTTCTACGGGTAATGGCTTGCGATATGAACGGAACATTTCCGGACTCACAAAGCCGATATGTTTTTTTATATCCCAGATACTCTCCCCGGTACCTCGTTTGCGCCCGAACAATGTGACATCGCATCTGTAACTCTGAGGATTGTCGGCACAGACAATACTTAGCAAGGTGGATTTTCCCGCACCGTTTCTGCCTTGCAATGCCCATCTTTCACCCTTTTTTACCTCCCAATTCAAATCTTTTAAAATGGTATGGCTCCCGTAGCGGATAGAGACGTTGTTAAGTCTCAGGATAATTTCTGGGCATACCTCTTCAGATGTTGTATGTGAGGAAGGAATCTGTTTGAAGGTGTTTGAAATGTGTTGAATGGCAGACAAGGGTAGTTTCTTCAAAGCTAACGAATCCAAATTAATGTGATCAAGACGAGTTTTTTTTATCTGCCCTTCTTGAATATGGATGAGATGGGTAAATCCCCTCGTGCTTTTGGGAATTCTGCTTACAGCCAAGATAATCTGTATGGGGAATTTGTTTGTAACAATCTCAAGGAAATCGGATACTTGTCTGCGATTTTCTTCATCAAGCCCTATGTATGGATTCTCTATGATTAGTAAGCGGGGATTTCTGAGGAGGATTTTGGCAATTTGAAAGCGTCGGAATTCTCCGCTGGATAACGAGATGATATATTTCTCCATCAAACTCTCTATATCAAGTTTGTGTTCCAGTAGTGTCAGCAATTCATTTTCTCCGACGAGGTTATTCCTTAGTACATCCTTTACCCGTGGCATGCCACCACCTTCCGATTCCAACTCTCCAAGAAGCCCCTGATTCCATCTAAGTTGATAGAGTGAGCCCATCTGGGTACTGTATTGGTCATGAAATGTTAGATATAAGATGTTGTCGCTTATCCTTGTCGTTGGTGATGGAGTGAAATCATAGTTGATTTTTCCTTGTGAGAGGATATATGATGAGAGTATTGTCTTTATCAGATAAGTCTTTCCACTTCCGTTAGTGCCATATATTATCCAGTTTTCATCGTCATACATCCTCAGGGATATAGGCTGGTTAAACCTATATGGAGATTTTGGTATGACGTTTTCAATGTCAAATAAAATGTGTCGTGTTCGGATCATGGTTTATTCTTGTCAGGGGATACTATCCTGGACTTGTTTTTTGTGATAAAATCTTTCCAGTCTGTGCTTACTCTATCTGTTGGTAATTTCCTGCTTTCAAGAAAATGGCAGTAAGCTACGGCAACGGCATCTGTGGCATCAAGGTAGGGGAGCATGGCTTCACTTTGGATATTAAAAATGTGTTGCAGCATACTGGACACTTGTTCTTTGGAAGCAGCTCCTTGCCCCGTGATAGCCATCTTTATTTTCCTCGGAGCATATTCAGATACTTTTACGCCAGTACTTATTGCAGCGGCAATAGCTACTCCTTGGGCTCTACCCAACTTGAGCATACTCTGTACATTCTTTCCATAGAAAGGAGCTTCAATGGCCATGACTTGGGGATGAAAGTTGTCAATCAGCATTTTAACACGTTCGTAGATGCGTCCTAATTTCTCATGGATGTCTTTACATCTCCTCATGTCAATAACACCCATGGCAGAAATAGAGGCTTTTCCCCCCTTGACCGATATTATGCCATAGCCTAAAAGGTTGGTACCCGGGTCAATGCCGATGATGATATTTCCCTCCATGGTGTATATCTTTATGGATATATTTAAAGACAAAATTACAAATATTCTTCTTGTTATTACATTTTTAATTCTTAATACAACTAAAATCAGATTAATTTTCCTAATTTTGCTTTGAATATAATCTAATGATTTAACAATAATGCGAAAAATGCGAAAAATTGCTTTAATTCTTGTTTCATTATTTGGTTTTTTACCTTTGTCGGCCGATACACCACAAAGTGAGATTTCTTTTGAGAAATTAGTTCATGATTTCGGGAAATTCTCAGAGAAAGAGCCTGTACAGAAATGTACATTTGTCTTTAAGAACATTGGAGATGCACCTCTGATTATTAAACAAGTAATTACTTCGTGTGGCTGTACAACACGGACTTTTACAGAAGAACCTGTTATGCCTGGCGAGAAAGGCCAGATTAATATTACTTATGATGGAAAGGGTCGCTATACAAAACCATTT
>ONKB01000140.1 GCA_900318305.1 uncultured Prevotellaceae bacterium
AACTCTAAAACATCGGAACGCTTGTAAATCAGCAATATAAAAGCGTCTCACGTATCCAACCCGCTTTATGTTTTTGTGTCGGAAAATTCCAATATCGGAGGATTTTTGTTGGTTGAATCCCGATGCGATTTCATCAGGTCGTAACCCGAATTTGTGTTGCAAATATGTGAATACTGCCTCCTTTATAAGAAAACTTCCACTTTATTAGTGAAGACACACGCCTCCGTCGCTCTGCGCCACCTCCTCTAACTTAGAGGAGGAGCTTCTAAGTTGCTTTAAGTAAATAAAACAACAACTCCCTCACTTCTGGAGAGGGCCGGGGTGAGGCTCCTGAAGTGAGGGTTTTTATTGTTTTTGTCTATATCTAAACACCGGCTATGCGTCGGCAAATGTTTTGCCGTCGTCCAGGGTTATCTGGAGTTTTGTGTATTCGCTGTGGAAGTCATTTTTCAGGCGGTCCATGTAGCGTCTGCTTTCCCATTTGCACATGGGCAGGTCGTGGAGCAGGTAGTTGCCGCAGGCTTCTGGTCGGGTGGCAGGCACTTCCTCCTGGGTGAGCATCCACTCCAGACATTGGATGGTCAGTTTCCGCATATCCTGTACGGAATAGTTTCCTGTCATCACGATGTACATTCCCGTCAGGCAACCCATGGGGCCCACATACACCACATCATCCTTGACCGGTGAGTTCCTGAACCATGTTGCCATCAGGTGTTCTATGCTGTGCATGGCTGCAGGAGCAACTGCCGGTTCCTTGTTGGGTTCTGTGATACGCAGGTCAAATGTAGTGAATCCTTTGTCTTGTCTTGACACATAGATGCCTGGTTTGAGTCTGGTGTGGTCAATGGTGAAACTCTGTATGACTTCCATATTTCTGTTTGTTGTGATGTTTGATGACTGTGTAAAGGTGTTAGTGGGTGGCTATGAAGGAGGCTTGCATATTCATAAGGGCCCGGTAGCCGTCTTCTGTGAGATGGAGGTTATCCTTTTTGATATATACCGCTTTGTTGTATTCGTTGAACGGGGCGTCGAGGAACTGGTTGAGGTAGGGGATGCCCCAGCGGTTGCAGCATGCAATCTGTGCCTCTACAAAGCTGTTCATGCCGTAAGTGCCTTTGTAGAAGGGGTTCGTTCCCGAATTGGGACGGCGGAAGCATTTTGTGGAGGTGAGGAAAAGAATCTTCGCCTTGGGATTTTTCTGGTAGATTTTCCTGATGCAGTAGTTTATGCCGCCGCATTGGGTCTTGAGTTTGGTGGTGTCAAAGCCGTCGGCCTCTGTGTAGTCGTCTGGCGTGCCGATATGGCTGTTGGCTTTTGTGAAGTCGTTTGTTGAAGCCCACAGCAAGTAGATGTCATATTGCGGTTTTTCGGGGGCGCATGCGAGGTCTATTTCATGCTGTATGTTATGGGCCTGAGTGAGGTTGGAGAATCCTGCACCCCCTTTGCCGTAGTTTGTCAGTTTGAGGTGGAGCATTTCTACCCAGTAGTTTTTGGCGATGTCCGACTCCTTGTGGATGCTGAATGAGCCGCCGAACACGGCAATCGACTTGCCGTAGTTCTCCGACCAGCGCATGTCTTTCTGAGCCCACAGGCAAATCCCTGCCGTCAGGGCTGTCAAAGTGATGAGAAAACGTAGATGCTTCATTGTGTTTGTATTATTGGGTAGATGTCACGGTTCTTCAAATGGAATCAAATTCCTTTGATTTTCAAGTTAAAGTTTTTCTTTTAGTATACCATAATAATTAAAACTATCAGCCAAGAATTTGTGACGTCTGAATACATTGACTATAAGCTATAATAATAAGATTTGATAAGTTCTGTCATTTTTGCCCTACGAGCTTCAAGGAAAGCCTGGTAACTGGTGTGGTCCATTTCCAAAATCTCAACAGGAATACAGTTATCTTCAAGATTCTTTATAAATTCCGCCTCACTCTTGATAGCTTTGTATGAATTCTCTTCTGTACCCGTTATCGCAGTAAGAGCTTCGTTCAGATATTCTTTGGGAGATTTTTTACCTATCTTTATATTGATAGGAGTATCCAGATATGCATAGTTGGCTACCTGATTATATTCATGTTTGTCATAACCATTATCCACCAAATATTGTTTTGGGAATATATGGTGTATGTCTCCACCAAGATTTACGAGTTCGCCAACTGGGATATGAGATAGCAGTGAGTCCTTTTTAAAGAAATTCTGTGCAGCAAGAAATACTTGATAGGTAGGATTGATAGAAGAAACGAAAGTAAGATTCTGATTAAGTTGAACATTCCAGAAAGCATCAGAAAGGTTGGC
>ONKB01000137.1 GCA_900318305.1 uncultured Prevotellaceae bacterium
AGAAACCCCTAATTTAGGGGAAGAGCCTAAGGGGGCTCATTGTCCCCATTGTCCCCAAAGTCATTTGTCATTTTTCGATAAATTACTCCCGCTTGGAAATCCTCATATAAATTTGGGATGTCACTCGCTTAATCGTAATTTTGAATAAATTACTCACGCTCAACTATAAAAATAAACAAGATTTTATTTTGTATCTTCTTCGCTTAATCGTAATTTTATCATTTTTATTTCCGGGCGGGAGTAATTATTTTATACCTTTGTAAAAGAATATCCTAAATATGTTTTGATATGTTTATAATTGGTATTGCCGGTGGTACGGGGTCGGGTAAGACGACTGTTGTAAAGAAAATTGTGGAGGCTTTGCCCCCGGGGTCGGTTGCTGTGATTCCTCAGGACTCTTATTATAAAGACCAGAGCGACATGCCTTTGGAAGAACGTTTGAAGACCAACTTTGATCACCCAGATGCCTTCGAGTGGCCTTTGTTTGCCCAGCAGATAGCCGACTTGAAAGCGGGCATGGCAATAGAGCAGCCTACATATAGTTATGTTATCAGTACGCGACTGAAAGAGACTGTACGTGTGGAGCCTAAGGATGTGATTATTGTGGAAGGTATTATGGCTCTGTATGACAAGACACTCCGGGATCAGATGGATTTGAAGATTTTTGTGGATACCAGCGCTGATGAGCGTCTGTTGCGTGTCATAACACGAGATATGGCTGAACGGGGTAAAGATCTGGATACATTGATAAGAAAATACAGGGATGTCCTGAAGCCTATGCATCAGGAGTTTATTGAGCCAACCAAAGCATATGCAGATATTATTATTCCACTTGGAGGTGAGAATCGTAAAGCCATTGCCATGCTGCAACGCTATGTGAAAGCGATCTTAAATGAGAAAAGAAAACTGTAGGCTATATAAACAACAATTATAGGGATTTCCACAGCGCTCACGATATCTTGATGGACGGGAAAGCAAAGCCATAGAGTATGAGCGAGGATGAAATAAGAGAAATTTTGTTTATATAATTTTCCGAAAATCAGTAATTTAATACTTTTTGCTAAGTTGAAGGTAGAGCATTTTTGTAGCCTTTTCCTTGCACAATGAGAGAGGTTAGGGAAGAGCCTTCTTATCTCCCATTTTTTTGTCCTTTTTGGTACTTTAAAGTACATAAATGGACAAAATCGGGCTTTTTTAGTGTTTTCAAGCCTTAAAAACGGACGCTCATTTTGCTTCCATTTTTGGACCTTTTCCATGGTCTTTCTCGCTGATTTTCCAGACAGTTACGCCATACGGTATAACAGAGTGCAAATTTTACTGCCATCTCCACGAAAAGTTTAGAGACCTTTATTGGTTTCTAAAGGGCAAATTGATCCTAAATAGTTTTGGCAGACATTGATATAAAGAATAAATACTGGATATTATCTTCAAACTCACATGATATAAAGAAAGGCTAATGGCGATGAATTAAGCCGTTAGCCTTTATAATTATTTATTATTGTATTATGAGATTATTCTCCTACCAGCTCAGACATCTCGAGTAGACGGCTGATAGCGGATTCTGCACAATTCAGCCAGATTGACAACTCGTTAGTTCTGTTCATAGAAACACTCCATGTAGTAGGCAAATATCCGTTCTTCTGAACTTGCTGGATAGTGATGTTGTCAATGATAGCTTTGGCTTTAGCAAATGCCAATTTGTCACCAGTGGCTCTGTAATATGCTAACAATCCTCCAGAAACATTACAAGCGCTGGCATCAACAGGAGTGCGGTATTTGTATTGCTCTATGACACATGGGGTGTTAAATCGGCGTATGCCTAATTCGTTATACAGGAAATTCCAGTATGTGAACTGGTCTTCACTGAGACGGAGTAAATCCCTGGCATCTTCTAGTTCCTCAGCGGTTTGAGTTTGTTTTGAACACAGGTAGTTGGCGTAAGGTGCAGCTGTACAGTTTGTGAGGTTTTCGTATGGCTTTAATCCGTTTACGGAGACATCTTCGAACTGTCCCGTCATGTCGAAATTCCTGATGGCGACGTCATGCATCCATTTTTCTGCCTTGGTACGCATATCTTCAAACTCTGTAACCTGATAATCTTGTAACCACCGTAGGGCAGCCCTGCAAATGGAGTGAAGCATGGCCTTGCCGTTGTTGGTTGGCTGAGCGGTTTCTATATATGCCTTGATGGGAAAAGAACCGTCTTTGTTCTGTAGCTTTTTGTAGGTGCGTGTTATGTTAAGAGCAAAGTCATAATACTTCTGTTTCTTTGTCACATCGAACAAGTCCAACATGGCATTGATGACATATACGGCATCCATGGTCATTACAGCCCCTTGGTTTTCGGCTCTTTTAGAGGCGATAAGGTTTTTGTAGTATGTTGGAGGAAAATATGCCATAGGTGCATTGGACGGTTGGCTGAGTTTGATGAGGAATTCGGCTGCTGCCTCGGCAGTCTTAATGGCTTTCTCGCTCTCAGATGGTATGTATTTTGAGACCAGAACTTCGTTGCTGACTACGGAGCTGATGATTTTGTTTGCATAGGTGTAGTGCTCATACTTCATGTTGGGCAAGCCGCTGTCAATCCAGCATTTCATCTCTTCCATGTTGTGGATAAACAGCATGCCTTTGATGGCTGCTTCCTTGTATGGGCGGATGGCATTGTTGTAGGGACCGTGAAAGCCGAAGTCCCGGAGGAATTTTCTCTCGCCGACAGTTTTTATGACATTATTCTTGGCATCTAATGCTTCTACCGTAAGAATGACATTTGCAGCGGGAATCTTGTCCCAGACAGGTGCTAAGGAATTATTGGGCGTTTCTGCGGTGAAGGATACGGGAGCGAATGTATTGTTTATAATCTTATAGGATTTCTTCTGTATCTTCTCAGTGGCTTCGGGATTCTCTTTGATAGTGTAACGATAGCTCTTGGCCCCTTTGACAGATTCAAATCCAAAAGCAGGTGCATACATGAACTTGAATGAAAACTCGTTCCAGTAAGGATTCTTCTTGTCGTATCCTGGACGAACGGGTTGGAGATACTCTTTTTTTGCCTGCTCGTTAAGCAATGCGTAATTCAGTTCTTTGGGAGCTGTGTTAACTCGTGCGTGTGAAGTGAGTGTGAAAACCACTGCACAGAGCAAAGTAAAGATGTGTCTTTTCATGAATTGTTGTTTTATGAATGTAATGCAAAAATAATAAGTTTTTGCGACATAATGTAACAAATAAAAAGCCTATCTCCACAGATAGGCTTTTTATTTGTTACTATGTTTAATTGTTCTCAGGTCGTAACTTGCGAACCACTTCAGCTGTACGCCACATCTCGGAGTCATGAAGTGCTTTCAGTTCTTTCTCAAGACCTACACGATAGTCTGGCTTGGAGTTGGCATCTATGGAAATCTGGGCTTCGTGACCTGCCTTGACGGATTTGTACAGTTTTTCAACAACAGGTTTGATGGCATCATGGAACGGACCCATCCAGTCAAGAGCTCCGCGTTGAGCTGTTGTAGAACAGTTTGCGTACATCCAATCCATACCCTTCTCGGCAAACAGAGGCATTAATGACTGGGTCAGTTCTTCCACGGTCTCGTTGAATGCCTCAGAAGGAGTGTGGCCATTCTCGCGAAGCACCTCATACTGTGCAGAGAGCAGACCTTGTATTGCACCCATCAGAGAACCACGCTCACCAGTGAGATCGGATGTTGCCTCGCGTTGGAATGTTGTCTCAAACAAATATCCGGAACCGATACCTATACCGAGAGCCAGTGTGCGCTCCAGAGCTTTGCCTGTATAGTCCTGATAAACTGCATATGAAGAGTTCAGTCCGCGTCCTTCGAGGAACATGGTGCGAAGAGATGTGCCAGATCCTTTAGGGGCAACCATAATGACGTCTATATCCTTTGGAGGGATACAGCCTGTGCGGTCATTCCAGGTGATAGCAAAGCCATGACTGAAATATAATGCGTTACCTGGTTTAAGGTGCTGTTTAAGTGTAGGCCATACACTCATGACAGCTGCGTCAGAGAGAAGGCACATTACAATGGTACCCTTCTCGGCTGCCTCTTCAATGGAGAAAAGGGTTTCGCCCGGTACCCAGCCATCAGCAATAGCTTTCTCAAACGTCTTGCCTTGACGCTGTCCTACTATAACATTAAAACCATTGTCACGAAGGTTGCATGACTGACCTGGGCCCTGAACACCATAGCCGATGACTGCAATAGTTTCATCTTTTAATACTTCACGTGCTTTCTCAAGAGAAAAGTCTTCGCGAGTCATTACTTCTTCAATGACACCGCCAAAATTCATTTTTGCCATTTTTTGATAGAATTTAGAAATGCAAGGAAATACTTGCGAAGTTAATATTTTATTTGTTGTTATTCTGTCGTTGTTTCTCGCGCTCTGCCAGGTATTCATCGAGATGCTCTGTGAAGTCTTTGGTGATGGCGATGCGGCCCGAACGGACAAACTGGAGAACGCAGCCTGTTGATTTCAGTTCATTGAACAAGTCAAGGATGTCATCGGTAATACCAGTTTTCTCTATTGTCGCATAAGTGGGATTCACCTCTACGATGTGGGCATCATGGATCCTGACGATTCTGCACACATTCTTGTCTTTCAGCATAATAGCCGTATTGATTTTCAGAAGACAAGTTTCATTGATGAAGATTTCGCTGTCTGTGAAATAATTAGCTTGAAGCACATCGATACGCTTGCCGATTTGGGCTGTCAGCATTTTTGCCATCGGCTCGTCGCAATAGGCGGTGATGGTATATTTGTGTGCCCCGGGAGTGGAAGATGCACATACGTTCAGCGATTCGATATTAACTTGCCGGCGGGTGTATACTGCTGTTATCTGAGAGAGTATGCCGGGAACGTTTTCCGAATAAATAATAAATGTATATAATCTGCTTTCCATTGATTCTGTGTTTTGTATAGGTGTATCTCGTGGCTCGTTTATTTCCCTTGTGGAACATTGAAGTAATTTGTCACATCTGCCACAAGTGCTGCATTCTCCACATTGTCCACCAAATTGTTGTGTCATTATATTTCAAGAAGCATTTCATCGATATTCGCTCCAGGAGGAGTCATAGGAAGCACGTTATCTTCTTCCATGATAGCACATTGAAGCAAGAATGGCCCTTCTGTGGTAAGCATATTCTTAATGGCACTGTCTAAGTCCTTTCTTTCAATGACTGTTTGTGAGGGAATGCCGTATGCTTTTGCAATTAACTCGTAATCGGGATTCAACATCGGAGTGAAAGAGTAATGCCGTTTGAAGAACATAGCCTGCCACTGTCGAACATTTCCCAGGAAGTTGTTGTTTAACAGGATAATCTTCACGGGAGATTGTTGTTCCATGATAGTACCTAATTCCTGTATGGTCATTTGCAATCCTCCATCCCCGCAAAACAGGCATACTGTACGTTCAGGAGCTCCAAAAGTGGCACCAATAGCTGCAGGTAATCCAAATCCCATAGTACCAATACCGCCACTGGTCACAACAGAGTGGGGTTTTGTATATTTGAAATAGCGGCAACCAAACATCTGGTTCTGGCCTACGTCTGTAACAAGGATAGCCTCATTGTTTGTGGCTTCTGAAATTTTACTAACTACTTCACCCATCAGCAGAGGTCCGTCTTGGGGGTGGATGGCTTTGTCAATAACTTTATTGTATTCTTTTTCTGCATAAGGCTTAAAGCCTTCAATCCAACTCTTGTGCTTTGCAGGCTCTACTAAAGCACTGACAGCAGGGATAGAGTCTTTGCAGTCGCCTAAGATATCAACATCAATCTTGACGTTCTTGTTGAATTCAGAGGGGTCAATATCGAAGTGAATAATTTTTGCCTGTTTGGCATAGGTCTTCAGATTGCCAGTTACCCTGTCGTCAAAACGCATGCCAATGGCAAGCAGCACGTCACATTGGTTTGTCATGACATTAGGTCCGAGATTTCCATGCATGCCGAGCATTCCCATATTCAGAGGATGGTCGTAGGGTAAATCCGAAAGGCCTAATATTGTGGAGCCGAATGGAATCTGAGCTTTTTCCAATAGCTCACGCACTTCCATATGGGCATTTCCTAATTCTACACCTTGGCCTAATAAGGCAAACGGCTTCACACTATCATTTATTAGTTTTGCCGCCAGCTTGATCTTTTCGGTATTGAGTTGTGGTGTGGGTTCATAGGAACGAATGAAATTGATATGCTCTGGCTGATAGTCAACAAGGCCGGTTTGAGCATTTTTTGCAAAGTCCAACACTACAGGTCCGGGACGTCCGCTTTTGGCTATGTAGAATGCCCGGGAAACAGCCCAGGCTATATCCTCGGCACGGCGTATCTGGTAACTCCATTTTGAGGCGGGACTTGTAATACCTACGACATCTACTTCCTGAAAAGCATCTGTTCCTAATACAGCGACACCTACTTGTCCGCAGATAACGACAATTGGGGTACTGTCGGCCATAGCATCTGCAATACCAGTGATGGTATTTGTTGCACCCGGGCCAGAGGTGACAATGGCGCATCCAACCTTTCCACTTACACGGGCATATCCTTGTGCTGCATGTACGGCACCTTGCTCATGACGGACGAGGATGTGGTTTAATGTCTTCTTGTGATTGTAAAGCGCATCGTATGTAGGCATAATTGAACCGCCAGGATAACCGAAGAGGACGTCAACCCCTTCATTCTCCAAAGAGCGCATCATGGCTTCTGCGCCTGTAATCTTCTCTGTCATAGATATATGTTGTTATGAAAAAAGTTTTTGTTATTCAATAATTCTTACACCGCCTTTATCTGCACTTGATACACTCTGGGCATAAGCACGCAAGGCCTTGGAGACAATGCGTTTCCTCTTTAATGGCTGTTGGGGGCGTGCGGCCAGCTCTTCGTCTGAGAGTCTGACGTTGATAGTGCGGTTCGGGATGTCAATGTCAATGATATCTCCGTCTTTTATTTTTCCGATGTTACCGCCGTTGGCAGCTTCTGGAGAGATGTGTCCAATGGAAAGTCCCGATGTGCCGCCCGAGAAACGACCGTCTGTTATAAGAGCGCATTCCTTACCCATGTGCATACTCTTGATGTAGGAAGTGGGGTAGAGCATCTCTTGCATACCGGGCCCTCCTTTGGGGCCTTCATGTGTAATAACGACAACGTCACCTCGTTTAACTTTACCGCCCAGGATACCCTCGCAGGCATCTTCCTGGGAGTCAAAGACGATGGCAGGTCCTGAGAATTTCCAGATGCTTTCATCAACACCAGCCGTCTTGACGACACAGCCGTCTTGGGCAATATTACCGAAAAGGATGGCCATACCACCGTCTTTGGTGTATGCGTGTTCAATATCTCGTATACAACCTTGTGCCCTGTCGGTATCTAAGGATGCATAGTTTGTGTCCTGTACACCAAGTTTGTTGCAGAATTTGCCTGCAGGAGCACTTGAGTAAATGCGTTTTGCCTCAGGATGAATATCTTGTTTTAAGATAGAATACTTTTCAATGTCTTCTGCCAAGGTGGCGCCGTTGACCCGCTTTACATTGGTGTCAATCAGTCCGCCTTTAGCTAATTCGCCGAGTAGGTTCATCATTCCACCTGCACGTCCGCATTCCTGGACAGAGTATTTCTGTGAGTTGGGTGCAAGTTTGCATAAGAATGGTGTTTTGCGTGAAAGCATATCAATATCTTTCATGGTGAAATCTACTTCTGCTTCCTGTGCGATAGCCAATAGGTGCAGGACGGTGTTTGTGGAAGCTCCCATAGCGATGTCCAAAGTCATGGCGTTAAGGAAAGCAGTTCGTGTGGCAATGCTGCGAGGTAGGACCGACTCATCTCCATCCTCATAATAGGCAAATGCGTTTTTGACAATTTGCCTTGCTGCATCTTTCATTAGTTTTATGCGGTTGACATGGGTAGCCAGAATGGTTCCGTTACCTGGCAAGGAAAGACCGATGGCTTCTGTCAGATTATTCATGGAATTGGCTGTAAACATTCCCGAACAGCATCCGCAGCCAGGGCATGCGCGATTCTCAACTTCTGCCAATTCTGTGTCGCTTACTGTAGGGTCGGCGCCTTTTATCATTGCAGCTATAAGGTCAAGGTTTTCTCCCTTGTACTGGCCTGCCTCCATAGGACCGCCGCTCACAAATACAGCAGGAATGTTGAGCCTCATGGCGGCCATCAGCATTCCTGGAGTGATTTTGTCGCAATTAGAGATGCAAATCATCGCATCAGCCTTATGGGCGTTACACATGTATTCAACAGAATCGGCAATGATGTCGCGAGAGGGGAGACTGTATAGCATGCCGTCATGGCCCATAGCAATGCCGTCATCGATGGCTATGGTGTTGAACTCAGCGGCATAACATCCTAAGCTCTCTATTTCGGCTTTGATAATCTGTCCTGCCTCATGAAGGTGGGTATGCCCTGGAACAAATTGGGTGAATGAATTGACAATAGCGATAATAGGCTTGCCGAATTGTTCTCGCTTCATTCCATTGGCAACCCAAAGAGCACGGGCACCTGCCATGCGTCGCCCGTCGGTACATACTGAACTTCTAAGTGGTTTTTTCATTGTTTAAATATAATCCTTTTACAAAGTTACTTATAATTTAACGATTTAGTGATGATGAATACGTTATAATTTTTGCTATGTGGTGTTTGGGTTGTTTTTTGTCATTATTGACATGTGGAAATGATTGAACGTTCCCAAAATGTCATTTTTAGTTGGCAAAATCTTTACAAATATGACAAAGGACCAGATTTTTCTGGTCCTTTGTCATATTTGTGTGGTATAATGTATTTAGAAGAACAAGTAGCGCTTGTCTTTAACATTACCTTTTAAGAACAAATCGCTGCCAAAGGATTGAATGGCACGCAGGTGTTGTGTACGTGCGATGTTCATCTGGTCTTCTTCCTTGTATTTAGCTTCGCTGTCCTTATTGTTGGCGATAACCTGATAGAAGTATATGCCACCTTCACCCTTTATCGGGCCAACAAAGTCATTGACCTTCTTGTTGACAATACTTCCGTTGATCCTTCCCTCCAGTGTTCCTGTAGCAGGAATGTAGGCGTTTCCGTTGAATGAGACAGCTTTCAGAGTGTCAATGTTTAATCCTTGAGCCTTAGCGTCGGCAATCGACTTGATTTTGCTTGTAGCAGGATCTTTGAGAATGTATTCAGCTTTCTTGTCTTTCTCAACTTCTTTTTCAACATTGTTCTTTACATCTTTAAGTGGCAGATAACCTTCCTTGTGAATCTTGTTCAATGCAACTACGAGCAGGGTGTTGTTGTCACCGCATTCGTATAATTGGGAGATTTCACCTTCTTTTGTGTCTTCGTTAAACAGCCAGCGGAGTGCCTCTTTGGAGTTCGGAATATTGTTAATGAAGTGGGCATTGGAATATGTCTCTACGTTCATCTGATACTGATAGCCGTATTTGACAGCATTCTTCTCCAATTCTTCCATGGTAGGACTTGATGCCAGATATTGGTTGAAGTTTTTGGAAGCCTGGGCATATGTTTCTTTACTGAATGTGACAGGACGCTTGATAATGGCAACATCATATTTTGTTGTCATAGCCCTGCGGTCGGTAACCAGTGCAATGATATTGCCAGTCTCAAACTCGATGTTCTTGAGTTCGTTTACTGCCGTTGTGTTCAGGGTGTTAAACAATTTGACATTATTTTCGTCCAAGTTTGGAGCTGTTTCATACTGGTTAGAAACAAGCCATTGCTCAGGAGCCTGTTGTTTGTATTTATGTGCAATGGAGTCAAAGTTAGCACCTGCTTGTATTGCGGCATAGATGCTGTCTGCGCTCTTACGAGCTTCCTCAACAGTGGCGCCTCCTACCTGGATAGTCCTGCAAAGGATGGAGTCGGGTGCCTGTATGCTTCCGAAATACTTGATGATATTCTCGCTGTTGTCGGCAATCTCATAATAAGGACCGGTCATGCCTATTGAGATGGAATCAAGCTTGTTCTGGATATCGCCGGGGAATGCTGCTTTGGATGTCCACAAGTGGTTGTAGAATATCTGTGAGTTGCTCATCCTTACAACACTTACAGGATCGTCTGTTGTGGCAAGTTTCTCGGCATATTTGGCCATTTCCTCGTCAAGTTCCTTCTTGTCCTGATCACTGGCTTCAACAACGAATTGTACAAAACGGATGTCACGGCTTTCTACATACTGGCGGAAGCGTTCCTTAAGTTCGTTGTATTTTGCTTTGAGATCAGATTCTTCAATTTTGATTTTGTCCTGTGGAATGGATCTGTAATTAACAGATGCAATGAGAATGTCACTTGAGAGAGTGTTGTTTTCAAACTGGTTCTTTGCTTCAACTGGGTTGGAAAGAATCGTGTTGGCAAGCAGGACTTGGTATTTCTGCTCCAGAATGTTTTCACGGAGAGTCTTCTCAATGAATTTCCAATACTTAAATACAAGAGTATATTGTTCAATATACTGCTCAGGAACTTCTGAAGTGTTATTCTGTATCTTCTGATACTCGGTCAGGAAGTTTTTCAGGGCGTTGACATCAAAACGTCCCTCCTGGTTGACAAACGGAGTCTGAGTCAACATAGGATTGTTGCCCCTGTTAAGTTCGTCTTGGAGTTCACTGTCGGTAACAGTCAGACCTAGTTTCTCACATTCTTTGGAAATTAACTGGTAGTTTACATAAGACTGCCAGACAAAATCTTCTGCCTGTGCACTTTCCTGCTCTGTTAACGTGTTGCTGCCACGCATAAACTTCAGGGCGTCTTTATAGTCTTCTACCATGTGCTGGAAATCCAGGGAAGTGAGCTTCTTGCCACAAACCTCACCAGCCACTTGTCTTCTCTCGTTCGTTGTAGTCTGAATAGAGCGAACAAATTCTTCTGCGATGAAAGCAAAAAGGGCTACACCGATGATTATTAACAGGAGAGCTCCTTTGCTTCTGATTGTTTGTAATGCTGCCATTTATTTATGAATTATTTTTATTATTATTCAAAAATGCGGGTACAAAGGTAATAAAATGAAATGATATATGGTGATTATCTGATTAAATATTTTGTACGGGACTGCTATAAAAAGGATGCAATTCTTTAATCCGGACTGATGGTCAGTTTCACAAGGCTTATCTTGGTTTTTGATGTCCTTTGAATGTGAAATTTATAGTTGTCTATCTCAATGTCCTGGTTTTCCTTGGGGAAGTCTTCGTTGTGGAACAATATCAGTCCGCCTATTGTGGCATATTCGTCAGAGATGGGCAAATCCAGATTGAACAGTTCATTGACTTTCTCAATCTCCAGCCTGGCAGAGAGCAGGTATTCGTTTTCACTTAATTGGCGTGCCGTGTACTTGACGGTATCGTGCTCGTCTTCTATCTCACCAAATATTTCCTCAACGAGGTCTTCGAGTGAAATGATTCCGCTTGTTCCGCCGTATTCGTCAACGACGACAGCCAAAGACTTCTTCTCCTTCAGGAAAAGCTGCATCATTTTCTGGGCGCCCATGGCTTCGGGGACGATAGGGATATCACTGATTAATTCTGTCCAATGCTTGTCCGAAGGCTTATTGAACATGTCGGATGAATGAAAATAACCAATGATATGATCAATATCGTTGCTGTAGACGATAATTCTTGACTTGCCGCTACGTACAAAGCAGTCTAATAGTTCTTCTTGGGTGTCTTCTTGTTCAATGCCAATGATTTCTGTTCTTGGAACCATGCAGTCTTTTACCCTGACATTGGAGAATTCAAGCGCTTTGCGGTAGATTTTCAGATTGTTGCCGTGTAGATTGATGTCTTCTGAACTGGTTTTGTCCAATTCCTTTGCAATGCCGTTGGAACCAGTTAGTACCAGCAGTTTGTCGTTGGTAAGTGATATGTTGAAGACCTTGAGGATAGCCTTGGGTATGAGGAGAAACAGTCTTGTCAACGGCAGGGTAATGCAATTGATGAGGTTGATGTAGAATGCAGAGTAGTACAAAACTTTGTCGGCATGTTTTGCTCCGATGTGTCGAGGGAGCATAATGGCTCCAGCAACATAAATGACGATAGCCAGGAGGAAACAGATGGCAAGCTTTATGAAAGTGTTTGATATCGGCAGGAGGGCGTCAATGAGGCTGAACAGTATGAATGCTCCGATGCAGAGTAATATTGCCGAGAAAAACCTAAGAGAGAAGACGTATAGTTCGGCTTTGCTATATAGGCTCTGGATGATACTGCTGATGTATGTTCTTTCCTTTTGTTCTCTGTATTGGAAAGAACAGAGCAGGGCAGTCTCGTTCATTTGAAAGAAGAAGACAAATAAAAAGATTAATGATATGAATATGATGGAGTTCATAGATGATGTAGCTTGAGCTTATTTCTTTTCTGGGATGCTGGTAATGATTCTGGCCTTCTTTGGACCCTTAGGCTTCGGGGTGCGTTCTGGTGGTGTTACTGGCATAGTCTCTATCTCCATAGAGTCTATGGAAGTATCCTCTTCTTCATTGTTTTCCGGGATAGGGAATATGGCATGCGAGAAGTTGACCTCATAGATGGTCATTTGCTCATTGGAGTGGAAACTGTTTCCTTCCACTTCCCGGTCAGGGGTTATCAGATGGGAATACTTGTTTGAATAAAACTCATGACGGTTCATGTTCCAGTAGAGCAACTCGGAGTTGAAAACGGTTCCGTTATCATTCCATACACACACACGTCCCCGTAGTTCCCAGAGATTCTGGTCATACCAATATGCAGTATCTGCGGTGATATACATCTCGACATGGAACTTCAGGTTGAATTTCTCGAGCAGAAGTCCTTTCATGAATGTTTGTTTTGTGGGAGAGGTCCTGTCGTAGACACGCCATTCTTCTGTAACAATCTTGTAGCGTATAATACCCGAGTCGCTGATGAGCTTGCTGACACCATAGGTAGTCATTACAGGGATGGAGTCTCTCATGTGTACGGCAGGCGCCATAGGGGGCTTGTCAGAGCTGCATGCCATGAGTAACATCCCGATATAAACAAGAGACAGGCCTTCCAATAATCTACAGAGTCTGTGGAGAGTTGGTTCCCGTTTCATTGGAAATGTATTGTGCTGGAAGGTAGTGTCCCTGATTATTTAATTTGTAATAGGCTGGATGGTATTATGGAGAGAAGCCAGACTATTCTATCCTCCATTTATTGAACCAGTGAGCATTGAATGTAATACCCAGGCAAAGTCTCAGGTTATCTTCTTTCAGGGAATTGGATCTGACGGGTGCAAGATGCTCCCATTGGACGCTGACGTTAAGCACAGACCTGTTATTGTACATATTGACAATGGGCAGTTCCATTCCGGCGCTGACAAGGTATGTCCTTGGTCCCTTCCCACCGTTTTGGTTGATATAAGAGGAGGCATAGGAAACACCGGCGCGGTATGCTACATGGTGCCTCACTTTCAAACCCTCAGGGTTGGGGATGTATTCTGCGCCCAAAGATATCTTGTGCCTGTTGCGGAAGGTGTTCTTCTCTGCGGAATAGATGAAAGAACCTTGAGGAGTCTCGTTGACTTCTGGAAACATGCATTTTTTCCAGAACTGACATGAGTAGTCAGCTCCGATAGTCCATTTCTTGTTGTGTCTGAAGGTAAAGCCTACACCATAGCTTAGTGGTAACTGGAAAGCATTACCAGCTGTCAAGGTGTCAGCTCCTATGGGTAATGTCTGAGACTGTGACTTTTTCTGATTGATGAAAGTTGATCTGCAGTCTATTTTATGTCCTATGCCGATAACCCCACCAATGGTCAGCTCGTTTTTGTCTGGGAGAGTAGTGCTGTACTGTATGCCACCATTGATAGAATAGGTATTGATATTCCCTTTGTAGAGGCGTGCCAGACTGTGAATATTGCTGTTGCTGTATGTAATGCTGGAGTTGTGTTCAAAATTACCCCAGATATATCCACCCCGGATACCAAAGGACAAGTTTTTGAATGGAGCCCATCCTGCACCCAACCATGTCTCATGGGTGCCGCCGTTACCTTGGTAGCTGGAAGTACAGGTGTACTCTCCGAAGCCGTCATTATTGTCCATTTGCTGTGTGGAATAGAAATCATATCCCACGATGGATATCGGGCGGATACCGATACTGATTCCCAGGTTCTTGCGGAGACGGAATCCGGCTTGCAGATAATCTAATGTAGAGTTTAAGGCGTTGACTTTTTTCCCATTCTCCGACCAGTGTCCTCTTTGCAGGGATATACCTGCGTCAAATAGGAATGTGATGGAATCTATTGCAGAGTAGGATGCAGGATTCTGGTAGTTGAGAATAGACCTGCCTCTTGCTCCCAGACCAGTTCCTGCCATGCCTTTGTTGAACCCCTGGGCTTCTTCAGACAAGTTTCCCCAGCCATAGCGAGAGTAGGGTGAGTTACTGCCGCTGGTCTGCGCTTTTGATGGGAGAATAGCCACGAGGGCTATGAGTGATAGTATAAAAATTATCTTTGTCATTCGCTGAAATTATATTCAAGTATATAGTTCAAACCTTTCTCAATAAGCATGCTGTCGTGGCAGACAGGAGTCTCCAGCCTCCCTACGAACGATTTGCTGTCTCCGCCTGTGAGAATTACCTTGATATTGGATTTTGTTGTCAGGAATGTCCTGATATAACACTCCATTTCACCTTTTATCCCCCATACAACACCGCCAATCATGGCGTCGCGGGTATTGGTGCTGAGTATGTCGGGCCATTCTCCGTTGTAGGTGTATTCTGGGAGTAATGTAGTATGTTCATGCATAGCCTTGAGACGCATCTGCAATCCAGGCGCAATATTCCCACAGGTATAGATACCCTCTTCTGTCAGAAATTCATAGGTGATACATGTACCCAGGTCTATGACCAGTACGTTCTGATGAGGAAACATCTGATAAGCACCTGCTACGGCTGAGATGCGGTCGGCTCCTAAAGTGTTGGGGATATAGTCGGCAATCTTGAACGGCAGTTTTGTCTTTGTGCTGATTCTTATTGTCGGCAGCTGGATCTCCTCGATGGCCTGGTGAAGCTCATCCCCAATTGTGGAGACAGAGGAGATGGCCACATAGTCAATTCCAAAGGAGAGAGCCTTCTCCAATTCAATCTGGGAGTTCTTGTTGGCACTGCAATGCCACAAGCATTCCCCTTTGTCAAATACGGCGTATTTAACAGCAGAGTTTCCAATATCTATAACCAGATTTCTCATATTCAAATTGCAAAATTAATCAAAAGAACTGTTATGAATGGGAGTTCTGTCTAAATTTAACAAAAGAACTTGTTCTTTTTCTGTTAAAGTTTGCAAACAGATGCTCAGTCTTGTGCCTTTTAGGTCTTCTGATGACACCATGGTTGCTGGGAGTCAGGCTGAGGGTTCTCCTTCGACAGACTCGGAACCAGGATGAGGAATAATGGAGTAGGAGAGTACGTTATCTCAGTACTTTTTTTGTCGTGCCGTCCTGATAGCGGATGATGTTCAGGCCTTTCTGGGGTTTAGCCAAGCGTCTGCCGTCTATGGAAAAGATTTCCTCCTTCTGGGAATCCCTCACTAAGATAGGGCGGATGCCTTCCGGAACAGGCATTTCCATGATGCCACCCTTGAAGA
>ONKB01000136.1 GCA_900318305.1 uncultured Prevotellaceae bacterium
ATGGTTTAAAAAGTATAGTGCTTCCTGGACGGAAGCACTATACATGAAGTTATTGTTAGAATTCCAATTGTCCTCCCTTGCCGAATGTAGCATGGAGCAGGTCATCGTAGAATCCGCCGCGTTTTGCCAGATCAAGCAGATTATAGCGCCAACGCATCAGTTGGACGAAGTCGGTACGATACAAGAGGTATTTGCGGTTTACGCCTACATGCTCTGGCTCTGTAGGAGCACCTACAATCTCAAACATCTTCTTCATTTTGGCATATGGATATACCTGTGCCCTGAGTTTTTCCTTCAGTTCGGGCCATACAGCTTTCAGTTTTGTCAATTCCTTGCGTACAGTCTCCTTGTCGCTGTATTTCTGTGTGATTTGGGTATAACCCAAGTCGGGTGACGGGAAATCCTCAAAAATCACGCGGGCACGCTCCTGCTCTTCCTCCAATGTGGGCCAAGCAGCAACGCACTTGTCAATATCAATGGTTGACATATCCATTTTCAGGAACTCATCAAAGATGGCACACATGGTTAATGTGCCTACGGCAACCTGGAAGCCATGACTCTGCAACTTACCGTGATAACGATGGTGGGTCATATCCATAATATGGCTGTAGAGATGCTCGCAGCATGATGCCGGACGGCTTGACTTAGCGGCTTGCATGGCAAATCCGCTCAAGGTTAAGCCGTTGAACAGCTGAGCAATGGCATCGGGGTCACCTTTGGCCACGCCTTCGGGATTGCTCAACATCTCGTCTAATACATCTTGCAGGATGTGCCATGCGTCAGGGATAATCGGCTCAACGCCCGATATCTCAGCAGCAATCATCCATTCACCACCTGAAGGCACTTTTGCAGCAAGGTCAGCATAGCCTGCGGCAGTCATTTCCTTTGGTGCATTTGCCAGGACATCAGTGTCAGCGATAAGGGCAATAGGTGCAGGACAGTCGAAAGTCTGCTTGGCATTCTGATAGGTAATTGACGCTCCGAAAGAAGAATAGCCGTCAACAGACGCAGCTGTAGCTACACTGAGGTAACGCTGGTTGTTTTGATGATATGCCGTGAGTTTACAGATGTCGTTGATGACACCAGAACCTACTGAAACGGCAATGCGTCCTGAAGTCTTCAGTACGTCGTCAACCATCTCAATATATTTCCAGTCGGCATGAAATTCTTTGTCGGGAATCAGGAATTTGTCAGTGTCAATCCCAGCTGATACCATATAGTTGTACACTACGTCGCCGGCGGCTTTCCAGGTATTGTCATCTGCTATTATCATCGCCTTCTTACCAGCGAAATGTTCATTGAAAATGGAGGGAACCTGATTCAAGACACCTCTTCCTACAACATAAGACTTGGTCTGAGTAGCTATCTGCAGACCTTTTTTGATAAGTTCTTCGTTATTCATATTTAAAATTTTTGAGTTATTTCTTATTTGTTTACAAAGATACTGATTTTATCTCAATTGAGAAATACTATCACTTATCTTTAGCCTCAAAACAGTTAGTTTGTTTCAATTTTTACTTTGAAGTCAGGCTTGATTGTGAAATTGTTTTCTCATATAAACATCATCATTGATGAGAGAAATAGATTGTTTACAGTTTCCAGAACAAATGAAAGTATTATCTTTGCAAAGGATAGTAATCAGCCATAATAGAAAACTTATTAAGTATGAGAAAACAGTATCAATACCTTGTTCCCTTGATGGGCGCTGTGGCAATAATAGGCAAGGCTGGCAATGCTGGCAAGCCCAATGTTGTTATCATTTATACGGATGACATGGGCATATCTGATATCGGGTGTTACGGAGGAATATTCACCCCTACTCCCAATATTGACAAAATTGGTCGTGAGGGCATCCGCTTCAATCAGTATTATACAGCATGTCCTATCAGTTCTCCATCGCGAGTGGGTATGACAACAGGTATGTATCCTACCAAATGGGGCATTACCAACTATCTTGATACAAGAGCCTTTAACAGGGAACGAAAAAGCAACGACTTCCTCTCTGCAGAAGCGCCAGCAATAGCACGCTCATTCCAGCAGGCAGGTTATGCTACAGCTCATATTGGGAAATGGCATATGGGTGGCGGGCGCGATGTTACTGGTATGCCCCAGATTACTGAATTTGGATTTGACAGGACTCTGTCAACCTGGGAGAGTCCCTCTCCCGACCCAGCCATCACAGCGTCAAACTGGATATGGAGCGATCAGGATAGTATCAAGCGTTGGGAACGCACGAGATATTTTGTTGACAATGTGCTTGACTTCCTGAAGCAGAATAAGGATAAGCCGTGTTATGTCCATCTTTGGCCAGATGACATGCATACTCCATATGTTCCATCAAAGGAGGAGTTTGACAAGGGCAAGAAGATGTGGAATGCCAAGGTGAACTTTATTCCTGTGCTTGCCGAATATGACCGACAGATAGGCCGTCTGCTTGATGGTATTGAGTCGCTGGGTCTCAAGGATAATACAATTATCATATTTACCTCTGATAACGGTCCGGCGCCGAGCTACAAGAATTCCCGTACGGCTGGTCTCAGAGGCCAAAAAGGCACGTTGTATGAAGGAGGTATCCGTATGCCATTCCTTATATGCTGGCCTTCCAGAATAAAAGGAGGTGTTGTCAATGACAACACGGTGATTACAGCATTGGACCTCTTTCCATCACTGTGCAAAATGGCTGGTATTGACGTTAAGACCAATGGTTACCAGTTGGATGGACTGGATATGAGTGAAGCTCTTATGGGTAAGAGCCAGGTCAGAAAAACGCCTATGTTCTGGGAATTCGGTCAGCAGTTTGTCGGACAGAAAAAACCTGATAACGCTTATCAGTTCAGAAGTCCCAACATTGCAGTGAGAGAAGGAAACTGGAAACTCCTTGTGAACTATGATGGCACCGATGTGGAACTGTACAACATAGCCAAGGATGAAAAAGAGACAAATAACGTTGCGGAGAAGAACAAACGTATTACTTCCAGGTTGAAGGACAAGGCCATCGGGTGGTTTAAAGAATCGTTCCGTAAATATGCTGGTGAATTATAGGCGGGCATGGATACCCTGCGGTCCCTAGTCTTCGCCCTCTCATCAAGTGAGGAGGAACAATAAGATATGTATAATAATAAAAGAGGATTGTATAGTGGAACAATCCTCTTTTATGTCATAATAATCTTAAGTAATATCTGGAGGTTTAGTCAATACCTTCCATTTCCTTGAAATATTTGTAGGTCTTGACAGTCAATTCATCGGCAGCGGCTTCATCACATACAATAATGCCTTTGGGATGGAACTGGAGACATGTAATGGTATACATGTGGCTTACTGCTCCCTCAACAGCCTCACGCAGTGCGCGTGCCTTGTTATGGCCATTTGCGACAATGAGTACTTCCTTGGCAGACATGACAGTCTTGACACCAACGGATAATGCGTACTTGGGAACTTTGTTGATGTCGTAGTCAAAGAAGCGGGAGTTGGCTATGAGCGTGTCCTTGGTCAGAGCCTGTTTGTGGGTAAGGCTCTCAAAGGAAGTTCCCGGCTCATTGAAAGCGATATGACCGTCGGGACCTACTCCGCCTAAGAAAAGATGGATGCCTCCATAGGACAGTATCTGTTTCTCGTAATTCTCACACTCTTTGTCTAAGTCTTCTGCAAGACCGTTCAATATATGGATATTCTCTTTCGGGCAATCTACGTGGTCAAACAGATTGCGGTACATGAAAGAGTGATAACTCTCTGGATGTTCAACAGGAAGGCCTACATATTCGTCCATATTGAACGTTACGATATTCTTAAATGAAATCTTTCCTGCTTTGTATGCCTTGACGATTTCGCGATAGAATCCTTCCGGAGAGGAACCTGTTGCCAATCCCAGCACAAATGGTTTCTCGCTTGTCGGATGAAAAGCATTTACTTTGTCAATTACATACTTGGCAGCCCACTGGGACATGCCGTCATAATCTTTCTGGATGATAAGTCTCATATCTCTGCAATTTGTATTACCGTTAATTTGATGCAAAATTAGTAAAATTTAGAGGAATATGTATAATGTACTAGGAAGAATCGGAAACAAAAGCCATAATATGAAAGAGAGTTGCAACGTAATATTGCAACTCTCTTTCTGTGTGAAGGATATCAGTGGTTATCTTACAAGGATTTTCTTGCCGTCAATGATGTAGATACCTTTGTTTGCAATGGTTTCTACCTTCTGACCCTGAATGGTGTAGATACCCTTCTTGCCTACTGTCTGGGCTTTTATTCCATTAATGGCATCGGGGATGTTCTTGACAATGTCCTCAACGGCAATAGGATACAACTGGGCTGTACCGTTGTAGTTAAGAACGTATGCTTTAACGGTATATGTGGCTTGAGTATCAAATGTCTGAGAGGTGAGAATGCCAAAGTTATCACGAAGAGTTACTGAGCCTGTAGCATCAGTAATTGTAACGTTTTTGGAGGCAACAGCTGTAGCACCGAAGGTAACATTCTCTATATTGACATACTTGGACTCAAGAGCCTTATAGTCAGCGAGAATTTCAGCCACGGTGTGTGTAGAAGCACTAACATCGTTGTTCTGTGATTTAATAACTACATCTTTAAAGGCATCAGAAACTGCCAGCTCTGACAATCCGTTGTATGCATAGAGTTTGCCTGCAATCTTACCGGAAATAATGTCGCCTTTAACAAGGTTGGAACTGCTGCCGTAAATCAGGAAAGCCTTGCTCCCGTCGGATACATAGACGTTGCTGTTCTTTGCACCCGTCACAAGAAGGTCCTCAAACTTAAAGGTTACTGTCGGCGCTTCGGATGCTTTAGTGGCTGTGCAGGCGGTGTAAAGGTCTGCGATAGTAGTTATCGGTTTGTCAATGGTAACAACCAAAGTGGCAATATTTGAAGGCTGTCCGGAATTGTTGTAAGCAATTGCCTTTATTGTAGTGGTCTGCTCGATGAGTATTGGCTGCTCATACAACTTACTGCTGGCATTCTGAGGTGTAGGATCTGTACCGTCAAGGGTATAGAGAATTCTTGCTGCTCCAGGTGCAGAGATTACTACAGTCTGATTTTCCTCAAATGTACCACTCTCTATATTGAATGTAGGAGCATCCACAGCAGAAGGAATAGCTTCAATTGATGCAACATAGAAATTAACATTTTCGCCACGACGTGCAGGGAAACCTGTAATATTATATTTGTCGGTCGTGTTGAATGATGTGGCGGCAAGAACTCCGAAATTGTCGTATAAAGAAATCTCATCACCATCTTCATCCATAATTGTAACTGCCTTGCTCGTTAAAGCATTGGCTTCAAAGTTGACTTCATTAAGAGCAATAAATACAGATTCAAGGGCATCAGTATTCTGCAGAATATTGGCAATTGTCTTTTCCTGGGCTGTTACATCAGCTAGTTCTTCTGCAGCCTGAACATTTGCCCATGCGTCAGTAATGGCCAGTTCCTTCAAGCCATTGTAAGAATAAAGCTTACCCTGAATGGTGCCAGTCAGTTTCTTTCCTGCTGTGAACGTCGTGTTGGTTCCATATATAAGGAAACCATCTGTACCATTAGATGTGATGTATGTGTTTTGGCCAGACACGAACGTAACAACGTAATTCTCCATTTGAAGTTCAACGGTAGGAGCATCTTTCTGTGCTGTAGCTGTACATGCAGCAGACAAGTCGGAGATAGTCGTATATTTCACAATCTCCTTGATGGTATAGGTTGCTGATACTGTCTCACTGGCAGTCTCCCCTTTTCTGGAATACGCATACACAGTTGCAGAAGCATTCAAAACAAAAGGCTCTGTATATTCGGTGAAGTTTGTGTTGTCAGTGGAATAGAATATCTTGGCATCTGTTGGACCTGATAAAGTAATGGTCTGAGGCCCATAGTATTCACCTGCTGCTGGTTTGAATGTCGGAGAAGCGAGTGCGCCAGATGCTGCCGTAGTAATGGTTACTTTATTAATCTGGATAGTACTTTTGATGCAATTGAAAGTTACAGAAGTCTCGCTGCCAGACCATGTGTCTGTTCCGTCATACCCTGTAGCACTTATGTAGGAGGAACCAAGATTAGAACCTTCAAATACTATGCTGGAAATTTTTGAACCGTCGGTTGTGGCAATAATAAAGCTGGCATCTTTGTATATACGCAAGTTTACTACTCCTGTATTTGTATTGGCAAAGAATCGCAGACCGCTTCCTGATGTAAATGCGGCAGAAATCTCTATAGGAGTTAGTGACAATGTACCGCCATTTGCGACTTGTGTGTATTTGCCGGCATCTGGTTTTGCATAACCATAAACGGTAGGATCGTCAAATGTCATAACAACTTCGCCCGCATAGTTCACAGCCGCGAGCATGCTGACAATCGTAAAAAGTAAAAATCTCTTCATAAAATAATTTTTAATATTGTTAATAGAATAATTATAATCCACTCCAGGAACTGATATTATAGTGTGACTCTACGATATCCTCTGCCCAGTCGGGAAGGTTACAGAAAAAGTCAATGTGAGTCAGTTCCTCCAATTCGTCTATTGAACGTACGGCTCCGCGGCGCATCGTTTTAAGGAAAGGGGCACTTGAGTTGCCGTAATCCTTATGTTCCAGCCAGAAACCTATGGCCTTGGCAATGCCTTTAGAAGACAAAGACAAGACGGCGATGAAATAATATTTTGGTATGACCATCTGTACCTGATTGCCTAAAGTGTTATCTAAAAATATTGTTCCAAGTATTCTGTCATCAATTGTAGCACCCTTAACGACATAAAGCGTGTCGCCTGAATCGCAGTTACGCCCCCAAGTGCGTACAAGATCTTCAATCTCTCCCCAGTATATGCTATTGAAGTTTCCCAGCATAGGTGACATATTGGACATGTAGAATGTCTGTACATTGGCTTCACGCGTATTCAGCCGTTCGGCAGAGCCGAGGATATGGCCTCGGTTATAACCACTAAAATACTGTACTGCTACCTGATACTGCTTGTTGTTATTGTAGAATGGCTCAACACCCCACTCGTCCGTTCTGCCGATTTTCTGTGCCTTTAAGTTGGAGTCATAGCGATAAGCCACCCAATGGGCATGATACTTAGTGGGTGCATATTCAAGAGCATAGTTTAATTCACTGGTTCCGATATAATGTGTAATATAATCATATCCAGATTGTGTCTTCGGCATTTCCCAGCGTGCGAGGGAGGCATCTGCGGAAGCATCATTGGCGTTGACATTGGTGTCGGTCATCTCAACATAACCAGCCACTTCATCCTTATCATCATTGCAGGAACAAAGACAAAAACCTGCCAATGAGATTACAAGGAACAAATAAATTCTCTTCATAAGCAACTATTAAATCAATTGTCTGTGACTTGGGGTAACGTACCTATCACAGTGCTATCCAGTATGGCACATGAGGTGGACTTAACACCTGTCATGCCGAAATAGGTTGTCAGTTGTCCATAGACTTGTACTTCCTTCTTGTAAAGAGTAGGATGTGCTGATAATTCCAGATTATTCCGGATATCTCCTGATGGCAACTGAACGGGAATACACTTTGTGTAGTCGGTTACTTCCGGGTCGTCAGCAAGCAGAAATTCTGTCTCAGCCGAAGTGGGAACACCAAAAGAAGCGCCAGTCGCGATTGCTGCACCGCTGACATAGCCGACAATATATCCTTTGACCCAAGCTTTGGTGTTGTTAGCTCCTACGCTCTTTGCTTTTGCCACATTGTATGGAGAATCCTTCGTGCCATCACCAGTACCTGGGTTGACAGGCTGCTGGTTAGTACTATCTCCTTTCACATATAAATATGGTAATGTGTTGGTCGTTTCGGCATATGCGCCGAAACTGCTAAAGTTCGCAGAATACTGGATGGTTTTCTGCATCGCAGCATTGACGATATTGGCTGTACCATCGTTATTGAATGAAATATACCAAAGTGACCCTTCTACAGCCTCGTTGCTAACATTAAAGCTGTTGAATGTGCCTGTCATATAGATGTAACGGTCATCTGAATCTTGAATAGTGTAGCCATTCCCCGAAGATTTTATCTTCCATACGACATTGGTCAATGCTGTTGAAATAGTGTTGTTATCCTCGGTTGCCTCAGTCTTTGCCAAATATCCGTATGTCTTGGAGCCGAGTCCTGTAGCCAGAACAAATCCGGCACCAGTCACAGGTGCAGCTATAAGATATTCACCATCGGTCACAGAAGTTGTTCTGATATAGGATACTGCGCTATCAAGTCCAGGGTTGTCCCCTCCAGCTGTCTGGCCGTTCAGATAAACGATTTTACTCCCTTGAGCCATTTCGTTGGTGCTATTGTACTTGGTTAACTGACCGCATACAATAACTGTGTCGCCGACATGGATTTGGTCAGAAGAAGTGAATTTGGCACCATCAAGATAGAAGCCACGGTAAATCTCATATTGCTGAGTTGTTGTGCCATCGTCGGAGATATAATATGTGGCGTTTCCATATTGTTGCGTCTCAATCTGACCAAGCTTTGAAATGTATCCCTTGACATAGACCTCTGGGGACTTAGCACCGCTTGACAACGTATTGCTTATACTATCGGCCTGCGACGGATTGTAAGGAGCTGCCAATGTGCCGTTTCCTTTCGCAATAGGATCTTTTGCCTCGTTGGTAGGTTCATCGGTACCGTTATTCTGGGCTACGCCTTTCTTGATGGTGAAATTTACCAATTCCCATGTAGTTGTCGTCCCTTGGTTATTGCCACTCTTATATACAAATGCGATGTAAACTTTTGGCTGATTCAAGTATTCCTGTGGTATCTGGATGTCGCCAGATGGATAGACGGTCCAATCACTGTATTTGGATTTCTCAGGCTTAAATGGAAGTGTATCCCATGTCGCAATTGTTACGTCGTCAACATAATCTGCAGAAATAAGAACCTGATGGTAATCTGCAAGTTCATTGTCTTTTATGGAACTGCCGTATCTGATGGTATAGTCAAAAGACAGGACAGTACTATCAGCTTCTGTCATAATTCCAGGACTGACTAGCCATGATTCCGATGCAGTGTAATTGCCGCCAGAGTAGCCGGAAACTTGTGTATAGGTAGAACCCTGACTCCAGGCATTTCCAGCAATGGTCTGAATGACAAAACCAGAACTGAGACTATTGTTTTTGTATGGCAGTGTTTTTCCTGCGCCGGGGTTGCTGGTTACCAATTCATACGGATTGGGAACATCAGAACATGAAACCACAGCGATAAGTGCTGCACAAGTCACAAACAAATTAAATGATTTTTTCATATATTGTATTTTTTATTTCAGAATGGATTATTGCTGTTGAATTATTACATCGTCCTTGGAACGAAGTTGAAGTTGATATGTGGATGAATACCTTGAAAGTATGCCATACAATGTCAATTTCCCACTCGGGATTGTATCACCGGCAAAAGAAGCACTTGTACTGGTATAGAGTGTCAGACGACCGCCATCAGACAGTTTTACGATATGTTCTACAGAATAGGTTTCATTGTTCTCCATATATTCTGTAACAGCGAACGGCTGTCCAGCATCATCTATCTCGCAGTTTTCAACACACACCAGCATAGGAGTTACATTGCTGATATTAGAAGATGCCAAGTCTGAAGATGTCAGTTGTCTGACCTTGATGCAGTCGGGATTTGGTTTGTCCACCTTCATAATATTGGTTTTCGTATAGTTGGCGTTCATCGGTCCTAAGCGGAGTGCACCATTGATATTAATGTATGGCTGACCAATTTTAGGCAATGCACCATAACCGCCAATATATAGTCCTTTGAGATTTATGCGTAGTTTCTGTCCTATTGGGAATAAGGTGTATAATGCACCATATCCTTTAATGCCAACAGAAATACCCGGTTTCTGTATGTCAACCATACCATCTGTACCCAACGGCTGTATATAGACAACCTGATATATATTTCCGCTGATATCGTTACCTGTCACCACACCTTCGATTATTACATCTTCGGTTATTGCCTGATAGGCTGAATTGCTTATTGTAGATGCATACTTGCTTAACAGAGAACTAATCGTTGTGGTAGGCGGTGCAATACTGTCAGCTGTATAGGCATTGGTAGATACCTGTATGGTATCGAAGTCGTTCATGCAAGATGCCATTAGCATACCTGCAAATATTGTGATTATATATTTCTTCATCTTTATCATTTACGTGTGGTTTTGACTTAGAATCTTAAACTAATATTCAGATATGCATTGAACGCATTTGCATAGTAGTAGAATGAATTTTTTGAGAAGATATAGGTTGACCTGTCGGCTCTGGTCTGCTCATATCCTCCAGTTTTTAAGTTTGTGTTATTTGTTATGTTCTGGAGTTGCAGATTAAAATTAAGATACTTGCCTCCTCTCAGATTATAACCTTTGCCAATAGATGCGTCCAGCATAAATCCTCCCTTGCATTTCTCTTGTTGGCGAGTATAGGCGGCAAGAATGTTACCTGTGCCAGCCTCGTAGACTATACCACCGTTTTCCTTAGCCTGTGCGAAGGCATTTGAAATTTCACCGGTATGAATGTTAATTTCGCTGACATCAGAGATATAGTATCCGTTGCTTCCGTCGCTATGTTCGACTTTGTCCATAATCTTGCCTAGGCGGCAGTAAGGCGAAGCGCCGATATATACTCGATCATAGTAATTGAGGTTTACACTGAAAAACCATCTGTTGATATTGTATTTTAGTCCGGCTGATAACGCTGTCAATGGTGTAGAACTAACCTTCACGCCATCCATGAATACACACAAAGCCTGCGATTTGTTGGTTACTGGGTTAACCCAGTTGTTGATGGTCTTGTATGTGTCACCGTTAGAACCGTCGTATGTTAATTGAGCGTAAGGATTATTAGCATATTTGGCATCAGATATAGTTCCCAGAAATCTGAATTGCAGATTGTTGCCTAATTTTATATTAATGGCGGCTTCAAGTCCCATATATTGTTTTTTGATTCCAGTCATGGACAGATATGTGAGGTATCCTGCATCATCATTATAAAATGCTGTCTGTTCTGAGACATCTTCAAATTGTGTAAAGAATCCACCGATTTTTCCACTTACAGGACCGAAATACCACTGATACCCAAGTTCGTAATTATGGAAGAACTCGTTTTGGAGATTGTTAACGTAATTGTTTTGTAATCTTGGTGCCACAAAGGAATTATAGGCCAAAGGTGCCTGGGATTCAACGGCAACGCCAGCATATATAACACTTGTAGCTATTTTATATCTGAGGTTTATTTTTCCTCCTCCTCCAAGAAAGCTAGCCCATCCGCTTGAGCCTTTGGAATATTCAGCTGCGCGTCCATTGCGCATCTTTCCGTAACGACTAAGCCATGTGCCCTCAATGTCTGCACCTAAGTTAACAGTCAAATTTCCTGCTTTCCAGGCATTGTTGGCATATCCGTGCAATTTGTCAACATATATTAGATAGTCATAGCCAAAAATGTCGCCGACTTTTATGTTCCTGTTGGGATTATCAACATCATTCTGAATCTCCATGCTGTTAGTACCATAGTCTGACAAAGAATATGAGTCTATGTCGATATACTTGTTTGCGCCCAGAAGGTCATCCATTGTTTTATAATGATGTCCTCGTGTGCTATTGAAATTCATTCCGAAGTTATATGAACTATATGCGTTGAATTTGCCATCAAGATTTGAGCTGAAGTTAAATGCGAACTGGTCGTTATGTCGTTTTTCCACAAAGTATAGTGCCGACTTACCCGTGGAGTTGTTGGCTTCATTCTGGGCATATAGTAAGTCCCATTGCACCTGACGGAAGTTACGGTCATTTTTCCATGAGTTAAATAAATTCATGTATTGCTCATAGATTCCCGGATTGGATGTCAAGAAGTCATTGTTGTTGTAATCTGTAGTGTTATAGACATTAAACACTGAACTGGGCATGTTCTTGTAATAATCCGGGCGTGGATTGTATGCATTATTGTAATTCAGGGCTGTAGAAGCGTAGTTGTCAAATGTTGCAGCGGCGGACGTGACCAGTTTTGTGTTATCGTCTATCTGCCAGTCCCATGTTCCTAAAACTGTTGGCGCATATTCTGTTACAACCCTGGAATTGCGTTTCTTGCCATTCTGATATCCCCAGTAGGGGTTGTAATAGTGGGAATTGACCAACCAGTATGCTTCTTCAGTAGATGCGCCTTGTTGACCGCGTTCTGTCGGTGCGCCCCATGTTACAAGTGAGATATGATGTTTCTCATTCAAATATTTCTCAGCACCAACCATATAGGAGAATGCGTTGTAGAAGGTTCCCTGTATATTTGCCAATTCCATATTGGCCCATCGGTATGCAAGACTTCCCATGAATGCCCAACCGTTGTCCATCAGGCCGGTGGCATATGTATATGTACCTCTGAAAACGTAGTTTCTATTTGTTCCCACAATACCTGCCTTATGTCCTGCAGCATAATGACTAGCACGAAGGTCGGTGTTGCTCGATCCCCCTAATGGAGAATAATTGAAGGTGCTGTAATCATAGAAGCCTATACCCTCCTTATTCCTCAGGGCATCGTTTAATCCGCCTACTATACCAGAGAAGCCAAAACGACCATTCTCAACGTTGTTAAGTTTGACACCATTGTAATAATTTGAAACATACTGATTGTCCAAAGCCCTGTATTTGAAGCGCATTGCTGACCCCCAAAGATATCCCACATCATTCATGTATGGGTCTTGTGAACTTGAAACCAGATTAACCGTACTGGCAGCCTCGGCATCTTCATCGAGCGTTCCCTCTACTAATGAGAAATCAAAATCCTCAGTCGAGGCTGTGTCGTTTTTTAGCTCCTGTGCAATGGACCAAGAAGACAGACACAACATAACTGCCATGAGTTTTACTCGCTTATTCATATATATATACTTCTGTTTTTGCAATGTTCAGTGTTCAAATTTAGTTATTTTTAAGAAAACAAATGTATTTTCAAATAAATATTTTAAAAGAAAAATCAAAAGGGGGGTACAATTAGAAAAGCAACCTCCTTTTTGTACAAATCTTCTTGAATCAGCTGACGTTACAAGTATTCAGCAAAATATCATAATCCTTTCACATACTTGCGGGTTTTATCCCCATCACAGATCAGATAGACTCCTCTTGGCAATCTGTCTAGAAACAGAATATACTCATTTGCAAGATGGGATGACTGGAATGTCTGAAGCAATACCCCGTTGATGTCATAAACCTTTACCAGATGGTTTTGACCTGCAACGATCGGTTGTATGCCATTCAACTGTTCTGTCAGTGGAAGCCACTTCCCCGCTATCGTTTCCTTATAATAAGCTTTGACAGTATAGTTATTACTAAAATCCATCACACTATTACTCATAAAAAGACGATAGGTTACTTTCTAACCATCATATACAGATGTCGGCAGTTCATACTGTGCACTTTTCAGACCATTGGTCACCTCAAGGCGGATAGTATCTTCAAAATTGTTATCTGTTGGGTTGCATACAGTTAGTTCAAATGTTTTACCGCCAGATTTGCCATTCGATGCTTCTTTAATGGGATTTTCCAAATACAAGTTGCATTCCAGGTTGTGATAGTTGGGCATTGAGAATACCCATGTGCCATCGCTCCATAGTTGCGCAGGGATACTGTTGGGGGTATTGTCCCATCCGCGTACCCATGGGCTGTCCTTATCCTCGCGATAGATGACAGCCATCTCATACTTCCCGGTAGGAAGTCCAGATGGAAGTGTGAACTCTCTGTCAAATGTAATATTTGTTCCAGAGTTGCTCGCGCTGATATTGCGGATGGTTGTGGATGTACCTTTTAGGACACCATTTTTATAGAAGCCCCATGTAAGCTGCCCTTTCCCACCAGTGAACCTGACATAGTATATTCTGAATTGCAGCCTCACAGAACCATTTGCCCTGATGGTCTTGGCATGCGGATCACCATTCAATATCACCGGCGAGTTAAGTTCCACAGCTACATTGTCGTAGTCGGCATCAGTTAATCCTTCAACTGGATATAAATCGGTGACCATTGCCTGCTGGTGGTGGTAGCATACATTGTAGTCACCAGGAAAGGTATCTGTACCCTGGTTGATGATGCTCATATCCACATATTTATCCTGTGTGGACTTGGCATGTCCGAAATTAGCATGATATCTGCCATTTTTGTCCTTGCCGTCAATCACGAACAAGTGTCCGGAACGGTCGTTCTGAACAGTATGGACTCCTCTGTAAAGTACAGGACGTTTATTCTCTAGTTCTCTGTTCAACATTTCCAGCCACTCCGCAGTGGTATAGTAACGACGATAACGGAAACGGCTCTGAGGTGAAAAATGAAGAAAATGCTGCAGTCCCCACATCATACTGGGAAAAGTTCTCGGGGCGGAATGTTCTCCGTACCTCATCCACATGGAAGCCCCGACAGCCGATACCAAGCTCGCTACAGCCTCTTTTGCTGAAGAGCTTGACGAACTATTGTATTGCTCCAGGATTTTGGTGTAATCAAAGTTACATGTCGTCAGGTCTATGTCAACAGTATAATTGTCTGGAGTATATTGTGCGCGCCCGAAACCATGGGTTGGTTGTTTGTAATAATACATCATCTGTCCCACAGCAATTGCACCGCATCCTGATGCTGGTCGCTTTCCATCTACCAATGGACATTGGGCGTTAAAAGGGTCTTGTTGATGCCAAAGCGTAGACATCAACTGAGGTATCTCTGTTTGTCCGCTGATGCTGACACATAATAATACCATCAAAGGTATAAAAGCATACAATCGTTTCATTATATAAATAGCTTCTTTTATGTTGAAAAAAATTACGAAGAAATGACTGATAGAACAAAAAAATTATTGCTTGTTCCCGAACGAAACCCTTTTCGCCAAATGTTTTAATATCAAGAATGGCGATAATTCAATTTTTTTGTTCAATTTTGTATGTAGAAATAATTAATCATACTATTCAAGATGAAAAAAGCGACACTACTTTTTATTGTTATTGTTACCAGCCTGTCATATGTCACAGGAAACAACAATAAGGCAAATACTCAGAAACATACCATCTATTGCGGAATAGCATTCTACAATTTAGAGAACCTGTTTGATACCATTCATGATGCGGGCAAGCATGACGAAGAGTTCCTTCCTAATGGTTCTTACCATTGGAACACGTTGAAGTATACACATAAGCAGGCCAACATGTCCAAGGTCCTGTCTGAGCTTTGTACGGAAAGACTTAAAGTCGGTGCTGCTTTTATAGGACTTTCAGAGATTGAAAACAGCCGGGTGCTTGATGACCTGATCAATCAGCCTGCTTTAAAAGCAAGAGGTTATAAATATCTTCATATCGAAGGTCCCGATGCACGTGGCGTGGATTGTGCTGCATTATATAATCCTCAACTCTTCAAACCGACAGGATGTAAATTAATTCCTCCTACGGGATATTATGAGGCAACTGGCTATGGTACCCGTGGTTTCCTGCTTATTGAAGGCAATATGCTCGGCGAAAGGATGCATTTTATTGTCAATCACTGGCCGTCTCGCAGGGCAAACAGCTACTCTAGGGAATTCGTGGGCAGACTAGTTCGCAAAATTGTAGACTCAATTCAGGTGAAAGAGCCTGATGCCAAGATTATAATTATGGGTGATTTGAATGACGATCCAGACAACAAGAGTGTTGCTAACGCTTTGGGTGCCAAATTGAGTGAAAAGAAAATCACAAGCAAGCAGGACTTATACAATCCCTGGGGCATTACCTTGCGCAAAAACGGTGAGGGAACACTATTGTATGATAACATGTGGAATCTGTTTGATCAGATTATTTTCACGGCGAACTTTTTGGGAAGCAACCGCTCTGACTTCAAATTCTTCAAGAATGAAATATACAAGCCCGAATATATCACAACCAAATATGGGCGATACAAAGGCTCGCCCAAGCGAACAACAGGCGGTGGTGTTTGGCAGGACGGTTATTCCGACCACTTCCCTACTCAGATATATTTAGTTAAAGAGATTATAAGATAAAATGTTTATATACATTTATTACAACTATGATATCTAAATTGTCCTTAAAACATCTTGCTCTCGCTGTCGTCTATGTGTTCTTTTTGTCAATGGGAGTAAAAGCAGACGACAGTTTTATTGTTCCTGTTTGCAATCAGGGTTTTAATTTGTCACATTCTGGTGTCCAGGGAATGGATACATGGGGAGACTATCTTGTTAGTCTGCAGAATTATGGTACATGCAACATATACCGTATTAATAGCTTGAACTCCGCAACAAAACTGAAAACTTTTCGTCTGGCCAGTTATAATAATGCGAGCGATACATACAATCATGCCAATGTAGCATCGTTCAGCAATCAGTTCTATGACCCTGCTGACAAACTTCCCCTACTCTATATTACACGTTGTCATGCCTATACTGATGAGGATGGTATGAAAAGTGTGTGTTATGTTGAGCGTTTGGATATTGACAACGGATCTTCTTCCCTTGTTCAGAAGATTTGTTACGATGACCCAGGCTACGGTGTTAATATCTGGGTGATTGACCGACAGAATAATTTTCTCTATTCACACAGCAACACTACTGGGGCAGGAAAATTAGGAAACCAACATCTTATCCGAAAATTCAATATTCCAGAGGTCGGTGAAGGCAAACCTGAGAAAGTATGGTTACATGACTCGGATGCCATCGAGAGCTATTCTTTTGAAGACACCTATACAGGAGGAATGAATGCTGTCACACAAGGTGCAGGAATACTGAACGGTTTGCTGTATATGCCATGTGGATATGATACTCCAGACGAACCATCTATATTATATGTATGGGATCTTGAAAAACGTAAGATGGACAAGGAACTCAACATGACTGGTATTTTTGCCGGAGAATTTGAGGACTGCTCCGTGAACTATCCTGGCTATCTTGTCTTACAGGCCAATTCTAATCACATATATTTTATGTCTTTAGAAGAAAAGGCAGGTGACTGGGAGTCTCTTATTTTCTATGACGGAATTACCTATCGTATCACGGACAGGGAAAATAAAACGGCTGAACTTGTGGGATATGTGAAGATAGGCAATAGCATTAATATCCCCTCTTACGTTCCTGACGGTAATGTATTTTATAAAGTGACTTCAATAGCTGCCAACGCCTTCATGGATTGTTCATCAATAACTACAATTACTTTGCCATCAACATTGACATCCATCGGGGTTGACGCTTTCAGGAATTGTTATTCGATAACAACGATTTATAGCAAAATATCAAATCCCAAAGAGTGTACTTTTAAAGGATTTCAGTCAAATGTTTCCTCTTCGGTAACGTTGTATGTTCCCGAAAACAGCCGTTCGAAATACAGGTCGGCAAATGGTTGGAAAGACATTTCGAGAATAACGGAGAGAAGTGTTATTCTTGACGTGAGTTTTGCCAATGACAACATTGTGCTTAATCGGGGTGAAAGTTCCAATTCGGTTGGCAAAATGGGTGAGGCAATTGTACAGTCGTCTCCAGACAAATCGTATTCTTTAGGCAGTTCCAAATTACAGACTACAGACGGCAATACAGCGTCGTATAACGGGAAAAGTGGTTTTTATATTAAATATGATGATACAGATAATGTTGGTCAGACGCTTAAGGATCAATTTACCATTGAGACTCTTTTCCGGCTGGACAAAGTTGCCAGTGCATCGTACAATTCCAGTTCCTCAACCTGGAATCACGCTAATACGATTAAAATATTGGGTTCTCAGGGCGGTGGCGGTTTCTCGTTGCTGCAGAATACAACGGCCATGTTCACTGACAAAAACAATGTCCTACAACCAAAAGGCCTGTCAACAGAATACATCTATCAACATCTTTACTCAACTGACACATGGGGACAGTATAACCATGTGTACTCTCAAGAATATTTGCATCCAGGACGATTCTATCATGTTGCGGTCGCTATAGATAAAGGAGCGCACACAGAGACAATATATGTAAACGGTGAGCCTGTAGTAAAAGCAACGCTTGAGGGTGTGGGTGATTTCGTTTACCCGAACTGCGGTACATCCCAGCGTAGGAAAGGCATGTTCTTTATACTTGGCGGTGATGCGGCCAATGAGAAAACACCTGCTACAGCAGAAAATCCGACTGCTGCAACCTATGTATATTTTAAAATTCATAATATCGCACTTGATGATTCCCAAGTAGAGAATCTGTACAATAACAACGACATCAAGAAGTTTACTGAACCAGAAGTCAAAGAGCGTCTGCTTGACGTGCAATTTAGTAAAGATGGCGGATTCAAGGATTATTCATACTATTCTACCATAGAGAAATCTGATCAGGCTGTTATCACTACTCAACCGAACACACTTCAACAGCGCTATGAAATGGTGTGTGATGGTAATAATTCTAATTTCCTCAAACGACCATATTACTATGACCCCGCCTTTACTCGTAGTCTGAGTGATGGTTACAGTCTGGAGTTCTACGCCAAAGTTCCGAGTGGTGAGCGTAGCAATATTATCAGCGCATTTAGTGGTCAACAGGCTGGCGGTGGACCTGGATTTGAGATTAATCAAAGCGGCAACATTGTTTTCAATGCCAATGCCTACGGTTGCTCAGGACCCGATAAGTACAATTATTCTCAAGGAGGTGCCAATTTCGGTATTGGCAACATGTTCTCTACTGATACATATTTGCATTGTGTGGCCGTATTGAAAACTAATCCCGACGAATTAAAAGTCAACAATGTTAAGGCATCCATATATATAAACGGCACATTAGCCGCAAGCCGCTATCTGAATGGGAATGAGGTAACTGACCTTCCATTTGCAGGATGGCAGTGGATGTGTATTGGTGGAGACACCCGCTCAGATACTAAAGGGACTGTATGTGACTATCCCTGGATTGGCACAATATCAATAGCACGAATGTGGGGCAAACCTCTTGATGACAATGAGGTGTCTCTACTCTACCAGCAAGCTATTAACCCTGAAGCAACAGTTAAGTTGGCATCAAACGGATATGCCGCAGTATGTTATCCGTTTAATTTGAGAATTCCCCAAGATGTGACTGCTTACATTGCTGTATCGCAAACAGAGAGCACAGTAACTCTCCAGCAAATTGCCACATCTGGAGATGTCCTCCCGTATGGTGTCCCTGTTATCTTAAAAGGAATGCCTAACGCTAATGTTAATTTGAATGCCACCTTGCCTGATGTTACTGTAATTGTGCCTGATACCAACCTTTTGGAAGGTTTCTTTACGCCTCATGAGATTACAGAAAATCAGGTTTATACTATTCCGGAATCTGGTGTAGAGGAACAGATGGCTCTTTCTGGGGCAACGTCTTTGACAGCAAACCAGGCTTTTCTTCCTAATATTGAAGGTTGCTCATCTCCATTTAAGAAGTTCGAGATTTTGCATCCGGATGGTATAAAATCTGCCATTTCTACATCTGCTCCAAATGAGCCATTGATTTATTATAATATTAAGGGACAGAGGGTTAATCATCCAAAACGTGGATTGTATATTGTGAACGGACAAAAAATATTTGTAAGATAGAGTTCAGATACTCTCCTTTTGAACCAAGGAGGTGTTTTTGCAAATATTTTGAATGACAGGCTTGATATGTCCTGTATAGAGTGTTTCTTCTAACTAAGAAATAATAAATGTGTTGATTATATTTATGTAATTAAATATAATAATCGCTGGCTTAAATCGTTATTATTAATGTGAAGAATATCATTATTCGTATATCGGTCTTATCATTGGCATTGTTGACATGCCTCTCTGCTTTAGCTCAGCAGCGCATTCGTATTATTGGTAGAGTTGTTGATGAGAATGCGTCACCAGTTGGATATGCACTGATTAGTGTTGAACAGCAGTCTGCATATACGATGAGTGAAAATGACGGAAAATATAATCTTGTTTGCCAGACTGGCGACTCAGTGACCCTTGTAGTATCCCTGATTGGTTACCGTACAAAGAAATTCACCCTTATGAATCCAAAGGATTCCACCTATATGGATTTGAAGATTATTTCCAAGAGCAATGAACTGAGTGAGGTCAATATAACGGCATTGAAGAGACAGACTGACCAGATGCAGAATATCAATGTCAAAAACACGAAGCTCCTTCCATCGGCCACTGGAAATGCTGTGGAGGAACTTGTTAAAACTCAAATGGGTGTGAGCAGTCATAATGAGATGAGCTCTCAATACAATGTACGAGGAGGAAGCTTTGATGAGAATTGTGTATATCTTAATGGTGTTGAGATATATCGTCCGTTACTGATACGTTCCGGCGAGCAAGAGGGCCTAAGTGTCATCAACAGTAACATGGTGCAAGATATTAGTTTCTCTGCAGGAGGTTTCGCAGCAAAGTATGGCGACAAGATGAGCTCTGTACTTGACATTAAATATAAGCATCCGGAAAAATTTGAGGCAAATATCTCAGGTAGTCTTATGGGCGGTGATGTTTATGTTGGCCTGGGAAACAAGAAATTCTCTATGATGAATGGTGTCAGATACAAAACCACCCGCCTTCTGTTAAGTTCTTTGGATACACACGGAGAGTATAAACCCAATTTTTTTGACTTTCAGAACTATACTTCCTGGCGGCCCAGTAAATACTGGACCATTGACTTTATCGGCAACATTTCTGACAATCATTACAATTTCAGGCCTGAAGATAGAGAAACGAAATTCGGTACATTAAATGATGCAAAGAAATTCAAGGTGTATTTTGGTGGACATGAGAAAGATCTCTTTAAGACATTCTTCGGTTCGTTGAATTTAAGTCATCATTTCAATAAGAATACCACATTGTCATGGATTACTTCCGCCTATTCCACCAAAGAACAGGAAACATATGATATCAGTGGTGAATATTGGTTGAACGAATCCTCAAATCAAACTAAGTTAGGGGTCGGGGCATATATGGAACATGCACGCAATTTCTTGACAGCTGAGGTTTTCCAGACAGCGCTAAATTTTGAATCTCAAGTAAAGAAGCATAATATTAGTTTGGGTGTTAACTGGAAGAAAGAGAATGTCAAGGAGAATTCTGTTGAATGGGAGAAACGTGATTCTGCCGG
>ONKB01000135.1 GCA_900318305.1 uncultured Prevotellaceae bacterium
CCCATCTGCATAAATGCCTTTCTGATGCAGACTTATATTTTGCTGGGTAGTATTGTAAATCTCTGCTAATTGCGCTTGTGTCAGCCATACATCTTCATCAGCAAAGCGAGTGTTTACACTTACTTTACCCTCTTCATCTTTATATAGTATCAGTTTATTTTCTTTCTGTGACATAATTTCGTCCATATTATCTATCGTGTAAAGTTACAAATATTATATGGAAAAAGGATGACATCGTAACAATAACCATAACCATAACCATAACCTTAACGTTAACAAGTTCTGCCTATATGAAACAAGTATTCTGGGTAAGACACAAGGCTGGTCGTCGGAAAAGCTTTTCAAGCCTGAAAAATGGATAATCTTTGTTGACGACACGCAGAATCAGAGTATCATTGGAGAAAAATCGGAAAAACACTTTTTGATGTTTGCTGCTCTTTCAGAGCTTATGTGCCAAGTACTCTGCCTTGCCTTTAAGAGCAAGCTCTTATGCCAAGCCACAGCTCTTATCACACAACTATCGTTATTGCAAACATCCAAAAGCAAAAACACCGTTACGCTACGCTTCACTAAAAAAGCTGCGCGCTAACAAAGCAGACCTCAGACTTCAGTCTTGACCGAGACGGTCTCAAATCTCAATTAGAAAAAGAAGTACCTATTCACATGCTTTTCCTCTCTTATTTTATTCTTAACTTATTAATAATTAGATATATAAATATAAAATATATAGATAAGGAGAGAGTGAAGAAGTACCTTTAAAAAACAACTGAGACTCTGAGACTGAGACTGCCGAAGTCTGGTAGAGAAAGAGATTTCACCGACCAATAAATGACTGAATCCATTTCAATTTCAGTTATTTCTATTAAAAAAACGGGTATGTGTTTTCTTATAAAGACATATAACTTATTAATATATATATAGTTATATATAGAATAGAAAAAAGCACACCCCCAAAAAACAAACTGAAATAATTGAAATTGAAATGATAAGCCAGCGATTATTCACCTAAAAAGCACAAATACAATGAGTTAAGATATTTCAAAGAAGTCTGTTCCCAAGATGCCGACACTCGGAAGAGGGACAAAATGTGTCAATTTACTACTTTTTAGACCTCAAAATTCATGCGAAAAACCCCTTGTTCCGATGCTTACCCCCTACTTCGTGCAAAAGTGGGCTTCCAAAAAATTCAGGTATTATGGCTTTATCTGGGTAGAAATTGATGTTTTCGGGGGCGTTCTCTCGTAAATATCTGTGTTTGGACAAAAACCATAAAAACCCTCACTTCGGTATGGGTCGGACTATAAGTCCTTATAAGATTCAAGGTAACTATTTTTCCTTGTGAGCAAGCTCACAGATAAAAATATCCCCCTTGCATCTTTGTCTCCTACAGAGCCATCACATACTTCGTGAGCAAAAACATCGGCTTTTCAAGCCTAAAAAACAGCCTCTCCCTGGCCATATGAGCCCAATAGGGCCCATGGGCCGAATGAGCCCATTTCCTATTAGGCTAGCGAAGGACACACTCCTCAGTCGCAAAGCGACAGCTCCACCTAACTTAGGGGAGCAGCTTTTAAGTTGTTTAACGAACACTAATCTGCCGAATAACACAAATAATTAATACGCCTTATATTAGATGATCAGTTGCTATTACTGATGATGAGTTTCATTTTGTTTGATGAATCTTAAGAGCTCACTCTTAGAAGTTCATCCAATAAAATAAAAATCTTTGTTCCTCAACAGAGCAGCCCGATGGTCTGTCATATCAGTAATAAGAATGATTCGTAAAATTAGATAGATTCGTGTTCAGTCTCCCTCGTCTTCTGGAGAGGGCAAGGGGTGAGGCTTTCACTTGAGGCAGCAAAATCTCTCCCGTGGGAGCGCAAAATTTCTCTCGTGGGAGAAAAAAAGTTTAATAGTTTAAGGGGTTAAGACTTCTCCTTCGATGGGCTCGGGAATCAGGTTGAGGGAGTTTATAAAGATTTTATTTCATAGGGGCTTTGCATTTTTGCACCAACCATTTGTCTTTTTTATATTCTAAAATACGCAAATAACTATAATCCGCTCGGGTAACAGTATAGAATCACATTTCGTGAGTGATGGTCAAAAACAACGATGCATTTAATCTCTTCCATGTAGTTTCATGAAGTTTTTCCTGACCATGCGACGGCACGTCTATCCAGAAGTTGATATTATCGTTCTTGTCGGTTTCAAGATGCCATCGGGAACCTTTTTCGGCAGGCATCATGCCTTCCGCGTCGGTAGTTTCCCAAAACATTTCCATTAAACCTGTCAACTTAACCCCATTACCCACAACCATAATTGTGTCTTTCTGGGCAAACATTGCAACGACACAAACATCAGAACTGCCACGATGATTAAAATTCTCTTCATTTCCTTTATTCTTTTTGTTGTTAATATCCAGGAGCCTCTCTCCTATCTCTCTCCAGAAGGAGAGGGAGAAAAGAGCATGGCAGTACAGGCGCAGGATTTCATGTCGTTGGCGATGAGCTGATGGTAATGGGGACAGGTGGAGCATCCTTTCCAGAACCCAGAGTCGGTAGTGAGTTGGGCATAAGGCACTTCCCTATACCCTAAATGGGCATTCATCTTCCTGACGGCTGGACTCTTGGTCAGACCGAATATGCGGGCCTCGGGAAACCGTTGGCGGCAGAGCTGAAAGACTTGCTGCTTGATGCGCCAGGCTATGCCACGACCCCTGTACTCGGGCCTGACTATCAAACCGGAATTGGCGACAAACTCTCCATCCTGCCAGGTCTCCACATAGCAGAAACCTACAAATATAGCACCCTCAACGGCAATGACGGCCTTGCCCTCCCTGATCTTGTCGGCGAGATAAGAGGGGTCTCTGACAACGATGCTGTTGGTGCTGACTTTGGCTGCCTCACGGATGGCGGACAGGATATCGTCCACATAGCATAAATGTCTCTCGTCGGCAACTACGACCTGTATAGTATCTGAAACCATTCTGATAAAATTTTTGCAACTGCCCAGAGGGGCTTCACTCTCCTGCCAAAAATATTATGACAAAGGTACAAAAATAACTTTAATGGGGCAACTGGGGCTAATGGGGCGAATGGGAAAAGTGTTTTTTTTTCTTGTTTTTTTTGCGACAAATATTTTGTAATGACTCAAAAAATCGTATCTTTGTAGTAAAGAATATCTATTGTACCATGAGAAGAATTTTAGCCCTGGTTTTTATTTCGGGATTTGTTTTTGGAGTATTGCAAGCCAACACGTTGGCAGGATATCATTATGGTTTAATGGCCCACCCGTCGGGTGACGAATGGAACAACCCGGAAAACATTGCATTCAACAAGGAGCAGCCCCGTGCCTGGTTCTTCTCGTTTGACAATATGGAAAATGCCCGCAAGGTGTTGCCGGAATACAGTTGCTACTGGAAAAGCCTTAACGGAAAATGGAAATTCAACTGGGTTCCCGTTCCCGAAGAGCGTCCCGTAGGATTTGAATGCCCTGAATATGACGTGTCCAAATGGGACGATGTTGATGTGCCAATGAACTGGAATGTCTATGGCATCCAGAAGGACGGCACACAGAAATATGGCACCCCCATCTATGTGAATGTCAATGTGCCTTTCTGGCATGAGGTGAAGGTTGACGACTGGCGCCAGGGAGTAATGCGTACACCGCCCTCAGACTGGACGATGTTCAAATGCCGCAATGAAGTGGGGTCATACCGCCGCACTTTCACCATTCCTGAGAACTGGAAGAACATGGACATTCATATTTGCTTTGACGGTGTGGACTCATTCTTCTACCTGTGGATAAACGGCAGATATGTGGGGTTCTCCAAGAATTCGAGAAATGCTGCCAGATTCGACATCACCGACTATCTGCACAAGGGTGAGAACATACTGGCTGTGGCTGTTTACCGCAACAGCGACGGCTCGCAGCTCGAGGCTCAGGACATGTTCCGCCTGCCGGGCATATTCAGGACGGTAGCCTTGGAGGCAACTCCCCAGGTGTGCATCCAGAACTTGCGGGTGGTTACCGACGCTGACGACTACGAGGACTGCAACGTGAAAATCATGCCGACCATCCTCAACAATTCCAAAAAGGAAATATCAAATTACAGCATTACCTACAGCCTCTTCCTGAACAACCTGTATAGCGACACGAATGCCCCTGCGAAGCAATGGATCATCGACACACAGAAGATTTCCCGCCTGAAGGATCAGAGTTCTTACACGAAAGAGATTATCGGCAATATAGACGACCCAAAATTCTGGAGTGCCGAGACGCCTTGGCGATATACCCTCGTGGCACAGCTCAAAGACAACAAGGGGCGCATAGTGCATACTGTTTCCACCTACATGGGAGCCAGAAAGGCAGAGATACTGCCGTTTGAGAAAAACATGGATGAATATGACCTGGGAGGCAATTTCTTCTGTGTCAACCTCCAGCCTGTAAAACTGAAGGGTGTGAACCGCCATGAAACCAATCCCGAGACGGGTCATGTGGTTGGCAGGGAGCAGATGATGGAGGAAGTGAAACTGATGAAACGGGCCAACATCAACTGTGTACGCACTTCGCATTACCCCGATGACCCCTACTGGTATTATCTGTGCGACAAATACGGCCTGTATGTCGTATCGGAAGCCAACAACGAAGCACACCAGTATGCCTACAAAGAGGCCTCACTCTCCCACCCTGCAGAATGGAAAAATGCCATTGTGGACAGGACGCTGGAAATGGCTTACGCCTATTACAACAATCCCAGCATCATCATGTGGTCGCTGGGAAACGAGTCGGGCCCCGGCAAGAACTTCCAGACTGCCTATGACGCTTTGCGTGAACTGGACAGCAGCCGCCCGATACACTATGAAAGAAACAACGATATCTCGGATGTGGGCTCATGCATGTACCCGTCGGTGGAACGCGTGGAGAACATTGCCGGCAAAAAGGGTGATTTCAAATACCCGTACTATTTCTGTGAATATGCCCACTCCATGGGGCAGGCCGTGGGCAATCTGGAGGACTACTGGAAAATCATAGAGTCGAACAACAATATCATGGGCGGTTGCATCTGGGACTGGGTTGACCAGGGCATCTACAACTATGACAGCACCTCCAACACCAGATATATAGGATACGGAGGCGACTTCGGCGATGTGCCAAACGACGGACAGTTTGTCATGAATGGCATAATGCTGTCGGACCTGCGCCCGAAGCCACAATACTATGAGGTAAAACACGTTTACCAGAATATTGAGGTGAAAAGCATCGATGCCTCACAGGGCTATTTCTCTGTATTCAACAAGAATTTCTTCACCAGCCTGTCTTCCTATATACTCCACTGGACACTCCTTGAGGAAGGCAAACCCATTGAAGAGGGCGACATGAACCTGCCGCTTATACCGAAAAGAAAGATTATCACCATCAAGGTTCCCTACAACCACAGCGCATGCAAGGAGGGACTCCGATATGACGTGAACTTCAAATTCTCACAGAATGAGGATATGCCGTGGGCTGAAAAAGGATATGTATCGGCTGACGAGCAACTGACCATCCAGAATGGAACCCAAAGGAATCTGACGGACTATGTCGGCTCATCAGCTGAAAAACTCAATATCGTCACAGAGAACGCCAAGAACACCATTATCATCACCGGCAAGAATTTCTGCGTGAAATTCAACAAGAAATTTGGCGTCATCAACCATCTGAAATACAACGACACCGACATTATCCCCGATGGAAACAATATCAGGATTGACGCCTACCGCGCATTTGTAAATAACGACAAATGGTGCTACAAGAAATGGTTTGAGAACGGATTGCACAAGCTGCGCAACAAGATTGCGAACTTCTCCACTTCCGCCAATAGTGACGGCTCATTCTCGCTGAATTTTGAAATCAACGCAAAGTCAAACTACAAAACCGGCATAGAAGGCAAGATAAATGACGCCAGCCATAAACTGACCATAGACAAGTCTGTCCGCAGTTCGCAAGATGACTTCAAATTCAAGATACATGCCACCTGGACGGTATATCCCAACGGCGCCATTATCCTGAATTCCACTTTCGACTCCAACATGCACGACTTTGATCTGGGGCGCATTGGCTGGGTACTGCCTGTCAACAAGTTGCTTGACAATATCACCTACTACGGCAGAGGACCTGCCGACAACTACCCCGACCGGAAGGCCAGTCAATTCACAGGCATCTACAACAGCAACCTGAAAGACATGATTCAGCCCTTCTGCAAGCCGCAGGACATGGGCAACAGGGAAGAAGTCAAGTGGTGCCTAGTCAGCGACAAACAAGGCAACGGAGCGAGATTCACCTGTCAGGACAGCATGAGCATAGAGTACCTCCCATATACCGACATGGAGATCATCGCTGCATCGCATCCGCATAAACTCAAAGAAGCCGACCTCAACTACCTGCATCTTGACGCCGCTGTGACGGGTCTGGGCGGAGCCAGCTGTGGTCCACAAACCCTTGACAGGGACAAGGTAAAGGCTGGCAAACATAAAATGAGCATCCTTATTCAGCCACTCGACTGAGGCAGTTCTTGCATTTGGCACAAATTTTGTAGAATACCATTGTAGCAAATACAAAAATTCTACAAAAATGCAAAAAGGAAATATTGGGGTAACAACTGAGAACATCTTCCCCGTCATCAAAAAATTCTTATACAGCGATCATGAAATCTTTCTCCGCGAATTAGTGTCAAATGCCGTAGATGCCACACAGAAGCTTAAAAGCTATGCCAACGGCAGCGAGTTCAAGGGCGAACTTGGAGACCTGACCATCAAGGTGAATGTGGATAAAGACAAAGGCACCCTGACTATCAGCGACCGCGGTATTGGAATGACAGAGGAAGAGGTTGACAAATACATCAACCAGATAGCCTTCAGCGGGGCAAATGATTTTCTGGATAAGTATAAGGACCAGGCCATCATAGGACATTTCGGCCTTGGCTTCTATTCTGCTTTCATGGTGAGCAAGAAAGTGGAACTGGTAACAAAGAGCTATAAGGAAGGTGCCAAAGCTGTCAAATGGAGTTGCGACGGTACCCCGTCGTTTGAAATCGCAGAGACCGACAAGGAAGAAAGAGGAACAGACGTTATCCTCTATATAGACGATGACTGCAAGGAGTTCCTCGAGAAATACAAAATCCAGGAACTGCTGCGCAAATACTGCCATTTCCTCCCGATACCCATTGCCTGTGGCAAGAAGACCGAATGGAAAGACGGCAAGGAACAGGAGACTGAGGAAGACAACATCATCAACAAAGTGAATCCGATTTGGACAAGCAAGCCCTCAGACCTCAAGGATGATGACTACAAAGCATTCTACCGTGAGCTGTATCCTACATTTGACGAGCCGCTATTCTGGATTCACCTTAACGTGGATTATCCGTTCAAACTGACTGGTGTCCTCTATTTCCCCAAGATAAAGAACTCCATAGAACTGCAAAAAGGAAAAATACAGTTGTTTTGCAACCAGGTATTCGTGACGGATTCTGTGGAGAATATCGTTCCCGATTTTCTGACACTTCTTCATGGTGTCATCGACTCTCCCGACATACCTCTGAATGTGAGTAGGAGTTACCTGCAGAGTGATGCAAATGTGAAGAAAATCTCCACATACATCACCAAGAAGGTAAGCGACCGCCTGGAGAGCATCTTCAAGGAAGACCGCAAGGGATTTGAGGAGAAATGGGATGACCTGAAACTCTTTATCGAATATGGACTGCTGTCGGAGGACGGTTTCTACGACAAGGCGAAAAAGTATGCCCTGTTCAAAGATACTGACGGGAAATACTTTACTTATGACGAATACCAGAAACTCATTAAGACAGACCAGGAAGACAAGGACAAGAACCTGATTTACCTCTATGCCAACAACAAAGAGGAACAATACAGTTATATCGAGGCCGCCAAGAACAAAGGCTACAGCGTATTGCTGATGGACGGGCAGCTGGATACCGCACTTGTCGGTATGCTGGAAAGCAAATTTGAGAAGAGCCGCTTCACTCGCGTTGACGGCGACATCATAGACAGGCTTATTGCCAAGAATGATGCACCTGTAAATGTGCTTGACGATAGTGATGCAGAGAAACTGACCACAGCATTCCATTCCCAGATGCCTGAAATGCAGAAGACGGAATTCCATTTCGACACCCAGGCAATGGGCGAAAACGGCTCTCCGCTGACAATCACCCAAAGCGAGTACATGAGGAGAATGAAGGAACTGAGCCACATACAGCAAGGCATGTCATTCTATGGCGAGATGCCCGATATGTATAACGTGACATTAAACAGCGAACATCCGCTGATAAAGAAAGTGCTGGAAAGCTGCAAGCAATCCACCGCAGAATCGCTGAAGCCTATCGAGGCAGAAATCAAAGGCCTGAAAGCAAGACAATCGGCATTGCGCGACCAGCAAGGCAAGAAAAAGCCAGAAGAGGTGACTCAGGAGGAGAAAGACGAACTGACAAAATGCAACAACGATATCTCCGCTGAAGAGAACAAGAAAAAGGACATCCTCAAGGAATTTGCCACAGGCAATCCTACTATACATCAGCTGATTGACCTTGCACTCTTGCAAAACGGACTGCTCAAAGGCGAAGCACTTGTCAAGTTCATCAACAGGAGTATTGACCTCATCAAATAATGAGCCTACCCTGACGAAATGAATCTGGGAGAGTCTCTCAAAAAGGACTCTCTCAGATTTAGTCTTGAAATAACCACACAATAATATAAACACTCCATATTCCAACTCAGAAAAACGTTATTTGTACAAACCAACTTCTTAGAAATTAATCCTAAATGATTAATTTTGCATATTAATAATTAATCAATAATTATTTTATTGTTCCAAACTAACTCAGCAAACAACTGATGAAAAAAAATACAGACACATCTTCAATATCTTTGATAACAGATTACGACGGCGATATAAAGAATCTCTTTGATGTAAAGATTCCCAATATCATGCCGATATTGCCCCTGCGCAACATGGTGTTATTCCCCGGAATAATCATTCCTGTTGTCATAGAGCGGCCGTTTTCCCTAAAAGCCATCAGCATGGCACAGTCAACCGACAGCTTCATAGGCGTTATCTGTCAGAAAGACGCCTTCGAGGAGTTTCCGGACAAAAATGACTTATACAGTATCGGTACTGCCGCAAAAATCATGCGGATATTGGAGGAATCCGACAAAAGGGTAACTGTACTGCTACAAGGATTCAACCGGTTCAAGTTGAAATCCCTTAACAGCAAGTCCAACAAATATATGGGTGAAGTGGAATTGCTTGAGGAAATCATCAACGAGAATGACAAGGACATGCAGATCCTCTCGGATGAATGCAGGGAAATCATGTCGCAGATTATCAGACTGAATGACCCTACCAACGAACTTGCAAAATATATCAAGAGCATTCAGAACAACACCCTGTTGATTAATTTCGTCTCAGCCAACGCCAATATCCCCATCAAGGATAAAATCAATTTGCTCAAAACCAACAGCGAGAAGAAACGTGGCTACAAACTTCTTTCTCTTCTCAACAAAGAGAAGCAATATGCCACCATCAGGGCCCAGATACAGGACAAGACCCGCGAGGAACTTGACCAGCAACAACGTGAGTTCTTTCTCCAGCAGCAAATCAAAAGCATCCAGGACGAACTTGGTGAGCAGCCTGTGGACCATGACATATCTGAACTCTCAGAAAAAGCAAGCAATGCCAATCTGCCCGAGGAGGTGAAAACCATCTTCGAGAGAGAACTGAAGAAACTGGAGAGAATCAATCCGCAGAATCCTGATTATAACGTTCAGCTGAATTATCTGCAAACCCTATTGTCGCTTCCCTGGAATACCTATACCAAAGACAATCTGGACTTAAAGAATGCCGAGCACATACTTAACGTTGACCACTATGGATTAGAGAAGGTCAAGGAGAGGATTCTGGAATATCTGGCTGTCATCAGCCTGAGAAAAAACCTCAAATCTCCCATATTATGTCTCTATGGCCCTCCCGGCGTCGGCAAGACAAGTCTCGGAAAATCGATTGCCAAAGCATTAAAGAGAAAGTATGTCAGAATATCCCTTGGAGGCGTTCATGACGAGAGCGAAATCCGCGGGCATCGCAGGACCTACATCGGAGCAATGCCTGGAAGGATTATCAAGAACCTTGCAAGATGCGGCTCAAGTAATCCTGTCTTTGTGCTGGATGAAATTGACAAAGTTTCCACACAGAATATCAACGGCGATCCTTCGTCGGCATTGCTGGAAGTGTTAGACCCAGAACAAAACAGCACTTTCCACGACAACTTCCTTGATATAGACTACGACCTGTCGCATGTCCTGTTTATTGCTACTGCCAATTCCCTGAGCACAATCCCCACCCCATTGCTTGACCGCATGGAACTCATAGAGGTAAGCGGATACATCACAGAGGAGAAACTGGAGATTGCCAAGAAATATCTCGTGCCCAAGAACAAGGCAGACAACGGACTTTCTGACCAGAAAAAGCTCAATCTCAGTAAGGCTGCATTGGAGAAAATCATTGAGCAATATACCAGAGAAAGCGGTGTCAGGCAGTTGGACAAAGTCATCAACAAGATATTCCGCAAGGTGGCCTACAAAATTGTGAAAGGAGACAAAACCGCCAACGCTTCGATTAAACCCGACAATGTTGTTGAACTGCTGGGCAAGCCTCCTTATATCCGCGACAAATACCAGGGAAATGACTTTGCCGGTGTCGTTACAGGTCTGGCCTGGACATCAGTAGGCGGCGAGATTCTCTATATTGAAACAAGTCTCAGCCAAGGAAAAGGAAACAAACTCACCCTGACAGGTAATCTGGGTGATGTGATGAAGGAATCAGCAACATTGGCCCTGGAATACATTAAAGCCCATGCGGCTGATTTAGGCATCAGTCATAAGGTATTTGACAATTGGAACATCCATATCCATGTGCCTGAAGGAGCCGTTCCCAAAGACGGTCCATCTGCCGGCATAACGATAGCCACATCCATCGCTTCGGCTTTGACACAACGCAAGGTGAGAGAAAAAACCGCTATGACAGGAGAAATCACTTTAAGGGGCAAGGTGCTTCCTGTTGGTGGAATAAAAGAAAAAATCCTGGCAGCCAAACGTGCCGGCATTACATCAATCATCCTGAGTAACGAAAACAGGAAAGACATAGAAGAGATTAACCAGATTTATCTTGAAAATCTGTCATTCGACTATGTGGATACTGTGGATGATGTATTCAAATTGGCTTTGCTGGAAGAGAAGGTATCCAACCCCATCGAATACACAATTGCCGAAGAAGATAATAAATAATTCAACGATACATGAATTTCTCCCTATTAAAAACGGAAAGTAATTGTCGGGCTCGCGCAGGCATCATCAAGACAGACCACGGAGATATAGAGACCCCTATCTTCATGCCTGTAGGTACAGCCGGCTCCGTCAAGGGTATTCATGTATATGAATTGATAAATGACATAAAAGCCCAAATCATTCTGGGCAACACATATCATCTCTACCTCCGGCCCGGCATAGATACCCTGAAGAAAGTGGGAGGTCTGCATAAATTCAACGGTTTCAACAAACCCATGCTGACAGACAGCGGAGGTTTTCAGGTGTTCTCCCTGTCAGGAATCAGAAAAATAACCCAGGACGGCTGCGAGTTCAGGTCCCACATAGACGGCAGCAAGCACTTCTTTACTCCTGAGAAAGTCATGGATATTGAACGTGCTATCGGAGCCGACATCATGATGGCTTTTGACGAATGTCCTCCTGGAACGGCAGATTATGGGTATGCCCGCAAAAGCCTGGATCTGACCCACCACTGGCTGGAACGCTGTGTAAAGCAATTCAGGAACACCACCCCGTTGTATGGGTATTCCCAATCACTCTTTCCTATCGTTCAGGGCTGTGTGTACAAAGACTTGCGCACAGAGAGTGCAAACTTTGTGACCCAATTTGATGCTGACGGATACGCCATCGGCGGTCTGGCTGTTGGAGAACCAACTGAGGTGATGTATGAAATGATTGAAGTCGTCAACGAGATACTACCTCAGGACAAGCCCAGATACCTCATGGGTGTTGGTACTCCCGTCAATATTCTTGAAGCCATTGAGAGAGGCGTTGATATGTTTGACTGCGTTATGCCTACCCGTAATGGCAGAAATGCCATGTTGTTTACGTCACAAGGTGTCATGAACATGAGGAATAAAAAGTGGGAAGACGACTTCTCGCCTATTGACGAAAACGGGACAAGTGTAGTTGACGCGATATATTCCAAAGCATACTTGCACCATCTCTTCAAAGCAAAGGAACTGCTGGCTATGCAAATAGCATCCATCCATAATCTGGCATTCTACCTGAATCTTGTCAATGAGTCCAGAAAACACATCTTAGAAGATACCTTCCATGCGTGGAAAAAGGATATGGTCCCACAACTGACTAACCGACTATAAAACCCTGTTGAAGTGTATAAGAAAATAGCCAGACACCTGACCCTGAAAAAAATCGATTGGTACATTATAAAGAAATTTATAGGTACTTTCATATTTTCTTTACTGCTGATTATCGCTATCGTTATCGTATTTGACTTTAATGAGCGAATTGACAAATTCACTTCAAGCCATGCTAATTGGACACAAATACTAATATATTACCTGAATTACATCCCATACATCGTCAATCTGCTGAGTTCGCTATTTGTGTTTATCTCGGTTATACTCTTCACCACCAAATTGGCAGACAACTCTGAGATTATTGCCATGCGCTCTAATGGCATGAGTTTTAAGAGGCTTCTTAAACCCTACATGATTTCTGCCGCGCTCATCTCCATATCAAGTTTCATTTTAGGGTCATACATTATTCCCCAATGTAACGAATATCGCATTGATTTTGAGAACACCTATTTCAAGAAAAGGCATACCACAGAGGTCAACAACACACAGTTGCAGGTAAGCCCGGGAATTGTCGCATTTATCCAGAATTTCAATATCGATACAAAAAGCGGATATAATTTCAGTTTGGACAAATTCCAGAAGAAGAAGCTGGTTTCACACCTTACCGCTTCCAGGATACAATATGACACTATCTCTGATGTGCGCTATAAATGGAAAATATACAATTACAACATCCGGGAAATCAGGGGCATGACCGAGTATATTTCCCAAGGCTCAGTCATGGACACAATTATCCAGATGGAGCCATCGGATTTACTGTATACGAGGAAACAGCAAGAAACCATGACTACTCCTCAGATTAAAGAGTATATCGACAAACAGAAACAACGCGGAGCTGCTAATGTGAGTATGTTTGAAGTAGAATACCACAGGCGATATGCATCAGCCTTCGCCGCTTTTATCCTGACTTTCATTGGCGTGTCACTCTCATGTGAGAAGAAAAAAGGCGGCATGGGGCTATCGCTTGGTGTTGGCTTGTTCTTAAGTTTCACATACATCCTACTGTCGTCTATTTTCTCCACTTTTGCCATTAACGCCAATTGGCCGGCAATGCTGGCATGCTGGATTCCTAATATAATTTTTATTGGCATCAGTTTCTACCTGTTCAAAAGAACGCCACAATGATTTAATCTATGCTTTTTACTGATTTTAATTTTAATGATGAGCTGTTGGATGCCCTTGACGCCATGCGTTTCAAGGAGTGTACTCCGATTCAAGAGGCCTCCATACCGACATTACTCCAAGGCAAAGACCTGATAGGTGTTGCCCAGACAGGTACCGGAAAAACAGCAGCATATCTACTCCCGATAATCAACCGACTCTGTTCTGAAGATTTTGACTCAGATGTTATCAATTGCATCATCATGGCACCGACCAGGGAATTGGCACAACAGATAGACCAGCAGCTGGAAGCCTTCTCCTATTTCCTTCCAATATCCGGACTGGCTGTTTACGGAGGAAATGATGCAGGCAGATACGAACAGGAACGAAAAAGCATGCAGCTGGGAGCTGACATTCTTATCGCAACCCCAGGACGATTAATCACCCATTTGTCACTTGGTAACGTTGACCTTAGTCATGTCTCTATGTTTGTTCTTGACGAAGCAGACAGGATGATGGATATGGGATTTATTGATGACATCAAAAAAATAATATCATATATCCCCTCCAACAGACAAACCATCCTCTTCTCAGCAACAATGCCCGCCGAGATAAAAGAACTGGCAAAAGACATCCTGACAGAACCCACCTCGATTGAGTTGGCAGTATCCAAACCTGCAGAGAAAATATTACAATACGCATATATCTGCCATGAGAATCAAAAGATAGGGTTAATACGTGACATCTTTAAGGATGACTCCATCAAACGTTCTATCATCTTCGCAGCCAGCAAGAAAAAAGTGCACGAAATAACAAACACATTAAAACAGAAAAAACTGAATGTCATGGAAATGCACTCTGATCTTGAACAACAACAACGTGACGAAGTGCTAAGGGCGTTCAAAGCAAATCGTGTTGACCTTATTGTGTCAACCGACCTGCTCTCCAGAGGTATCGATATTGACGACATCAGCGTTGTCATTAATTTTGATGTCCCTCAGAATGTAGAAAACTACGTTCACCGCATCGGGCGAACAGCAAGGGCAAACCATTCAGGCAAAGCCATTACTTTCGTCAACGAGAAGGACCAGATAAAATTCAGGAGTATTGATAATTACTTGAAGAACGAAATACAGATAGTGCCCGTTCCAGAAGAATTGGGCGAAGCACCACAATACAGTCGCCAGACATCATCAGGTCATAAGAAATTCAGGCATTCCCCAAACAGTAAACCGACAAATAACAACAACGTTAATCAGGGAAAAAAGTTCAAACGACACCGGCATAAACCATCCGGCAGAACAGATAAAGACAGGCAGCCAAACACAAATAAGAATTAGAAGCATCAGCTAATTATTGTGAATAATTTCTTCTATCAATATAAATATAATTATATTTGCAGTAAATATAATCAACCTATCAAATTATGAACAGATTATTATTCATTCTTTCCTTCCTGGTATTTATATCTGGAAACACTTTCGGTCAGAGCACAAACTCGTCAATGGAATTGCTCCGAGAAGGCTCAAGTAAACGCAAAGCGAAGATTGAGAACAGGATGAAATCAGATAAACAGAATTACTGGTTAGGAAAAGTTCCTGTTAAAGATGGTATAGTTACTTTCGAGAGAACCATTAATGTACCCAACAAAAGCAAGGAACAGATACATGATCTTATGGTTTCGTTTGCAAATCAACTGGTCAGTTCCTCTGAGCACCCTGAAGTATCGCAAATATCTGTTAATGATAATACCCAGGGAATTATCATAGGAAGCATTCAAGAAACCATGTATTTCAAAAGAACCAAATGGGAAACCGACTATACCGAGTTCTATTACCAATTTACTATTGACATCAATGACACATCGTGCAAAATAACCATCAACAACATCCAATACCGCTACGAAGAGCAACATGAAGTGGATAGCAGCTATCTGAAAGCAGAGAATTGGATTACAGACGATGAGGCATTCAACAAGTCTAAGACTAAATTCCTGAAGGAACCGGGAAAATTCCGCCGGGAGACAATTAAACGAATCAACGAGATTTTTGATTCAGCAGAAAAATCTGTAAAGAGTAACTGACGATATAAACCAATTAAAACAACAGCACGTATGCAACTGGAAGGGAACATGCGTGTTGTCGTTTTAAAACATAGCAAAAAGCTTTTATAATTTTAGCTTCTCAAGAATTTCTTTGCTACTATTGATGATAGTCTGTCCTAATACAGTATTGGCGTACAATTTGTTTTTGAAAACAATTGACAGAGATTGAATCAGGGTTATAGGCTTTAACTTGGCTTTTGTATTTATAACCACATTCAGTTTCTGAGGATGTGCCTCAATCACGATTTCCTTCCCACCAACAAATGGTTCACCATCACAATGCAGGTAGTTCTCCTTGTCACGAAGGATTGTCAGTTTCTTCGTCCTGAACATTTTTACGGTACCTTTGCTGGGCAGAATACCATTCATAAACTGTATGGCCAATAAGGGTGCTTCTGCATAGTTGAAAGGTTCTATTACCGTTACGTCAATCAATCCGTCGTCCATAGACGCCATTGGTGCAATATAAACATTATTGCCATATTGGCTTGCATTTGCAAATGTGATACAGAATGCTGTATAGGTCATTTCTTTGCCGTCTTCATCAATAAGGGTATACTTCTCCGGACTATAATTAATGACCTCCTTAACTGCGTTTTCGAGATATGTTAAAGGTCCTCTCTTTAGGGACTTGTCAAATTTTGCGCTGATATATGCATCAAAACCCATTCCACAAGTACAGAAAAACGGCTTTCCGTTAATTGTTCCGTAATCAATCGCTTTAATATCAAATCTATTGATTAACTCAACAGCTTTTGTATATTGCAATGGAATATGTAAATGACGCGCAAGACCATTACCTGAACCACAAGGAATAATTGCCAATGCAGTTTTTGTGTTAATCAAGGCACTTGCTATTTCATTTACCGTTCCATCTCCACCTATGGCTACCACAACATCATAGTTTGATTTGACAGCATCCATAGCCAGCTCTTTGGCGTGGCCCTTGTGAGCGGTATAAGAAATACTCCAATCAAACTTAGAAGAATCAATATTGGAATTGATAGCGTCAATTACCAATTTCTTCTTAGTACCACCAGAAATAGGATTGATAACAAATAGCAATTTTCTCCTTGAATCCATATCTCTATAACTTAATGCAAAATTAAATATTTTTTAAAGAATGCCGTCAAGCAACGGGTAATTATTGTCAATATTACAATAATTATCAAAAAATGGTAATAAAAGTAATAAAGAGAGGCTTAAATTTTGTTATATTGTTAAGTTTGTGTACTTTTGTATTGCTAAAAGAATAAAATTTTCATAAACAACTATGGGTTTATTACAAGACAAATATAAGGAATACCGTGAACCACAAAAATACATGGACATGGGGGTATACCCTTATTTCCGTGAAATAACTGGTAAAGTGGGTACAGAGGTTACCATGGACGGCCACAACATTTTAATGTTTGGCTCCAATGCCTACACAGGCCTTATCAATGACGAACGCGTTATCGAGGCAGGTGTTAAGGCTCTCCGCCAATATGGTTCAGGATGTGCCGGTTCAAGATTCCTTAATGGCACACTTGATTTACATGTGAAACTGGAAAAAGAATTGGCAGAATTCCTGCACAAAGACGAAGCCCTGTGTTTCTCTACTGGTTTTACCGTTAACGAAGGTGTGCTGGCAACAATTTGCGGAAGAGAGGATTATATCATCACCGATGAGAGAGATCATGCTTCAATTGTAGACGGAAGACGTTTGTCGTTTGCAAAACAATTGAAATTCAGGCACAACGATATGGCTGACTTGGAGAAACAGTTACAAAAGTGTAACCCTGAGGCCGTAAAACTGATTGTCGTTGATGGTGTCTTCTCTATGGAAGGTGATCTTGCACCTCTGCCAGAAATTGTCCGTCTCAAGCACAAGTACAATGCCAGCATCATGGTTGACGAGGCACATGGTATAGGTGTCTTCGGTCATCAAGGTCGTGGTGTGTGTGACCACTTCGGATTAAGCGATGAGATAGACCTGATTATGTGTACTTTTTCCAAGAGCTTAGCATCCATTGGAGGCTGTATTGCCGCTGACAAGAATATCATTAACTGGTTACGTCATACCACACGCTCGTATATATTCTCAGCCTCAAACACTCCTGCTGCCACAGCCGCTGCCCTTGAAGCTCTTCATATACTTCAACAGGAACCTGAACGCATCAAGAATCTTTGGGATGTTACCAATTATGCTTTGAAGCGTTTCCGTGATGCTGGATTTGAAATTGGCGATACCGAATCACCTATTATCCCACTTTATGTGCGTGATGCCGTTAAGACTTTCCAGGCAACCAAGCTCGCATTTGAGAAAGGTATATTTATCAACCCCGTTGTGCCACCTGCATGTGCCGCACAAGACACATTAATAAGATTCAGTCTTATGGCAACTCATACACGAGAACAAGTTGATCTCGGTGTCAATATTCTAATTGACGTATTCAAGGAACTAAAATTATTGAAATAAGCAGAAAAAGAGCAAGTAAAATTGCTCTTTTTTTATATACAATTCTGTGTAATAAATTATTATCAATAAATTTGCAGTATATATTCAAAACACAATAATGAGCAAACTGCCTGAATTCAACACAATCGTCCTGAAAGATACCGCTTTCAACAACATGATGAGTAACCATATCTACAATATCCTCATTGTAGCAACAAGATATGACAGCTTTATCATGGAAGAAGACGGACGTATAGAAGGACAGATTTTTGACGAGTATACATCCCTTGGCCTTTCCTCCCCACCCCGATTTACCCAGGTGACCACCTCAAAAGAGGCTTTGGACGAGTTGAGAAACCATCACTACGACTTAATTATCTTTATGCCCAATATGGACCAAAAAGATATTTTTTCCACAGCGATGGAAATAAAGTCAGAATACTCCCAGATTCCAATTGTTGCCCTGACTCCTTTCTCCCGCGAAGTAAGCAAGAGAATGGCTATTGCCGACACTTCGGCTATAGACTATATATTCTGTTGGTTGGGCGACACCAGTCTTATCCTAACCATTATTAAATTAATGGAAGACAAGATGAATGCCCCCAAAGACACGGAAATCGGTGCACAAATAATACTCTTGGTAGAAGATTCCATTCGTTTTTACTCATCAGCCCTTCCTCACTTATACCAATATGTCCTGGAACAAAGTTTCGAGTTTGCAAAAGAAACACTTAACGACCACCAGAAGCATCTTCGCATGAGAGGAAGACCCAAGATAATGCTGGCCAGAAACTATCAGGAAGCAGTAAATATCTTTGACACATACAAAGAACATATACTGGGAATCATCTCTGACATGAGTATCAATTTCAGCCAGAATAAAGACCAGTATGCAGGTTATAAATTTGGCCAATATATACGCAAGCACGATAAGGTACTGCCATTTATTCTGGAGTCATCAGACGAGGCAAACATAAAATACGCCCAAGATATTGATGCGACTTTTATATACAAAAACAGCAAACAATATTCATCTGAACTACGGCATCGTGTATCCGAACTTTTTGGCTTCGGTGATTTCATCATCATCAATCCTCAAACCAAAGAGGAAATAATGCGCATCCAAGACTTAAAAGACCTACAACAGAAAATATTTCAGATTCCTGACGAATCACTTGTATACCACTTATCTCACAACCATTTTTCACGTTTCTTCTATTCCAGGGCGATGTTTCCTCCTGCAGAAATCCTGAAATATATCGATGTTTCTGAATATAAGAATATGGATGAGGCAAGACAGTTGATATTTGAACTGATTGTCCGTTATAGAAAACTGAAGAATACTGGAACGATTGCTATATATAAACGGGAGCGTTTTGACAAATACAGCAACTTTGCACGTATCGGCAATGGCTCCCTGGGCGGCAAGGGACGTTCTCTTGCCTTTCTCGGTTCCATGTTAAAACGCCATCCCGATATATCATCAGAAAATCTCCCATTAGAAATACCCAAGACCGTTGTGGTCTGTACAGATGTCTTTGATAAATTCATTAATGACAATAATTTATCCAACATTGCATTAAGTAACACTTCAGACGAAGAGATTCTGAATGCCTTTCTGCAACCAGATCTCCCGGAGGATTTCATGGAAGACATTGCCGCCATTTCAGAGGTCTTCACAGGTGCTATCGCCATTCGTTCGTCAAGCCTTTTAGAAGATTCACATTACCAGCCTTTTGCCGGTGTGTACTCCACTTACATGGTTCCGCTGATTGGAGACAAAGATTCTATTGTTACCAATATTGCCAATGCTGTAAAAGCCGTTTATGCATCCACTTTCTTTAATGAAAGTAAAACATATATGCAAGCAACGGGCAACTTGGTTGAGCAGGAGAAAATGAGTGTTATTCTGCAAGAAGTTGTAGGCAAAGTATGGAACAACAAATACTTCTATCCAAATATCTCAGGCGTAGCCCGATCTTTAAACTACTACCCCATCGGCAATCAGGTCTCTGAAGATGGAATATGTGATCTGGCCTTAGGCTTAGGAAAATATATAGTTGATGGTGGAAAAACCTTGCATTTCTCACCAAAACATCCAACCCAAATAATACAAACAAGTGTTATTGACAGCGCATTAAAAGATACCCAGTCACGTTTCTACGCATTGCCTTTGGATTTCAACTCACAATTCTCTATTGACGATGGCTACAATCTGAAAGAATTAAGTCTCAAAGAAGCAGAAGCTCATGGTTCCCTGAAACTTATTTCTTCAACTTACGATCCACAAAGCCAGATGATTTATGATGGCTATTATGAATCGGGACGCAAAGTGTTGTCTTTCGTAAATATTCTTCAATACAACACGGTTCCATTGGCAGAGACTCTTGACAAGCTCCTGAAGACCGGACAGAAGGAAATGGGTAAGCCTGTAGAGATAGAGTTTGCTGTTACTCTGGATGAAAACGGCAAGAATGGCGTTTTCAGCGTGCTACAGATTCGACCTATTGTTGATACCACACAAGCATTGGATACGAACATCGACGAAATACCCGACCAAAACTGTATAATAAAATCTAAAAACGTTTTAGGGCATGGGAAATTAGATGACATACAGCACATATTGTATATCAAACAAGAGAACTACTCTCCTGCCATCAACGAAAGCCTTGTTGAAGAGATCAGAAACATAAATGCCAAAATGTGTAACGAACATACACAATATGTATTAATTGGTCCGGGACGCTGGGGAAGTTCAGACTCCTGGTTGGGTATTCCCGTAAAATGGACGGATATTTCGGGCGCTATTACTATCGTGGAGCAAACAACCGCATCTATCGATCCAAGCCAAGGCACACATTTCTTTCACAATCTGACATCATTAGGCGTTGGCTACTTTACAATAAACAACTCAACAGAGAGTTTCATCGACTATGATTGGCTGACTGAACAGAATAAGATATGCGAATCAGAGCATTTATGTTTGGTAAAAACCCAACAGCCTCTAACCATATTGATGGATGGACGTCATAATAATGGCGTTATTCAAAAGCCCTGTGTATAAATCATTACGACCAATGTCTTTCGGTCGATGCTAATGAACGCTGGTATTAGACATCTGAATCTCTTGAGGAAGCGATGCATAGAAATAATAATACCAGAACGAGTTAATATATTTGCCAGCTATATTCTCATCACCATTTGAATATGCCTGATAGCATTCCCGGAATTGCTGATCATATTCTTCGGGATATATAAACCCTTCTTGGAATGGGACATTTTGTGCTCTAATCATCGCACAAGCTTCCGCATAAGCCTTTGGCAGCGGTTTATTTTTATACAGCGGGAAATTTTCAAGGATAATCTTAAAATGAGGCAAATTCTTCTGCAGCAGAAGTCCACACAACAAGTAGTCTAAATAAACTTTGTTTTGTGGATATTCCTGTAACTGCCTAACCATTTCAGAGTTAAAAGGATATCCCCCGATAAAATTATCTGCCCTCAAAGGGACTTGCGGTTTTGCTCCTGATTTTCTCAAAGAGTCAATTGTGTGACGGTATTCGCTAATAAAAGAACCATGTAATATACTTTGCTCAAGAATATCCAAATATTTCTCCGCAACAGCAAAATCAGCTTCCTTGACGCTATATTTAACACAGTGGCGTAATGAAGCAAGACTCTTTCCATTAATATTCTGAAGGCCGTATTCAAAAAACTGATGAAAAGCTTCGTCATATACCTGGGCATTTTCATAAAACAAGGCGTTGAATATACAACTATATGCTCTTCTATCCTGGCGGAACAGGAACTCCTCAGGATTGTTTATCGTGTAATTAAACAAATTATCAGCCAGTTTGCCAAGGGCACAATCTGCAAGCAGATTGTATTTCAGATTAATCTCATCGTTTGCCTGAGAGCCCTCTTCTGCCAACAAACTCTTGAGCTCATGCCAGTCTTTATTATCAGCTAAAATAACATATTTGTAACACTTCTCATTATACTTGAACTTCTGATTAAGAGCCGTATAACCGACAGAAAAAAGAATAAGAACTACAGAGATATAGAAGTACAAAAGACGATTCTTAAGTTTAAATGTAGTTAATAACAACGGTATTAGAAATATAAGAAGATATACCACCTCATACCACGTTCCCGAAACGGATTTTGTATAGAAGTATCTTGTCTCAAATGGAATATACCCTATCTGGTTACTAACAATCTTGACAAGACAGAGAGTTGTCACTATGCACAACAGATAAACCGGCAAGAAGACTGTTTTTTTAGTAAACATATAGTCAAAGACCATTAACAAGACATAGAACAACACCAATAACGGGATTGAAATCAACAAGAAGCCTAACGGCAAGAATAAGATAGCATAGACAAAATGCCATCTATATTGTTTCAGATACAGATAGCCTAATAATCCTGCATAGAATGCGATGCCTTCAATCAATAAATTCAATTGAAAGGGGAATACTAATAAAAGCATCAGCACCGGTATCACCCCTATCTCCAACAAGTCATTTCCCGTTTTTAGTTTCTTTAATACCAAAACACAGATAAGGCACAACAGGGATGCAAGCAGCGCATTTATTGCTGCTGCAGCAACTGGCCATTTGAAGAATTGCAGAAGATAATCACTCATCCATCCATTAATTGCAGCCCCTTGGGATAATTTCATTAAGAAAAAGTCCTTTGTAGCACTAAAGAATGAATCCCACTCCAAAATCATCATCGTTGCGGGAAAAGCGAATGATATCAGACACAGGATGCTAATTGCATATAATGTAATTAATAAATATATCCGTTTCATAGATTATCAGGTTATTCAAACATTTTTGCCATTTTGTCTTTAGAGATGTCAACAGGCTCTCTTAAAAATTCCGGAATATTGTATGAATAAAGCAGTAACACATCATCCTTTGGATTCTCCTGAGGAATTATAAATGGCTTGGTAAACTGCTTCCCATCCCAATGGGTAACAAAAAGACGCGTATATCTTGAATCAACACGTTTAGAACTGAAAACAATCCATTTCCCATTACTTGACCAGGAATGATAACTATCCACGTCATTGCTATTAATAATATCTATTGGTATCTGTGTATTAGTTGTGAGATCCAACATTTTAAGGTCGGCTTCCTTATGATAGAGGTGAAATGCGCCACATTCTGCCCAAGTAAACAACATAAACTTCCCGTCAGGTGAAACACGCGGAAACAGGGCGCTTCCACCCTCTGTGCGTGCATTATATATTGTATCAAAGGTTTCGCCTAAAGAACCATCCTCATTAAACGGAACACGTACAATGCTATAATGTAACTTATTGTATTCCATTGGCAATTTAGCAATTTTGGATGTACAGAAATATAAATATCTCCCGTCTGGTGAGAACGACGGGAAAGTCTCAAGATTTATGGAATCGTTGAAGCGGTCATCAATATATACTTTGCGAGTATTCACATCATATATCATTAAATCAGACATCAAGTCATAAACTTCAATTTTATCCCTGCTATGTCCGTAAAAACTTTGCCGTGTGATATTTGACGAGAAAGCTATGTACTTACCAGAAGGATGCCACGAATTATATGAAGCACCCATGACAGAGTCCTTTTTAATATTATGTTTTTCAATCTTTCCATTAGCGTAGATAATTGTTCCGCCATTTGTTCCTCGTGCATGAAACATAAAATAATTGGGATGATAGTCGGCAAAAGAGTGACAGTTCACACACCCCAAATGGAATTGAGTATTTTCCACTATGGGTAAAGTAGTAAATGAGGACAGGTTTCTCTCATATATAGCCATATATTTGTACCCTTCATAACCAGGAGGAGTCAAACGATAAACAATCCACGGGTCAATCTTGTCCTTCGACACATGGACAGAAAAAGAATTGTATTTAGCACCATTAGGATATTTCTTATTCCACACCGAAACAGTAAACTTTATATCCTTACCTTGAGATTGCTGCAGAATATACTCCCAACGCCTTTGCGGGATACTTATACTCTCCTTCCCCGTGAAAGAGATTGTTTCTCCAGAAGAGATAGAGATATCCAACAAAATTGACTTTGCTCCTTTCACCATAAAATTCAAAGGGGCAATATTGGATGGTACAGTTACTCCTGCATAATCTGGAAACATTTCAGGCAACTGGCTCAATTGTATTTCTGCTTCTTTCCGGGCACATGAACAAAGCATAATACTAATGCATACTGCCGCAGAGATTTTCAATAATTTACAAATCATGGATGAATCATTAATTTCTATTTCGATGCTCAGAATAAGCTTCAACATATATACCTTTCAACGGCACAGCTGGACACATATATTCACATGCACCACAACCAGTACAATTGTATGTATTAACTATAGGATATTGGTGTCTGCCGTTCTTTATCCACTCAATACATTTCTGCGGACAGGCTTTCTCACAGATACGGCACTCCTTCTCCTCTGTCGACAAACAATTCTCCTTAATCCATACTGCATGTCCTATTATTATCTCTTTTTTCTCTTCTGCCGAATCAATCTTTAACGCCCCTGTGGGACAGATTTCGCTACACTTCAAACAATTTGGCTCACACCAGCCATTCCTGAATGAGATATGAGGAATCAGTCCTTGTCCAAACTTTATACCTGGTTCCAATATCTTGGACGGACACACCTCTATACATGACATACAAGAATTACACTTCGTCCTGAACTCGGCATACGACCGTCCTCCTGGTGGAAAGACAGGCGTTTTTGATTTAGGATTACGTTTCCCTGTAAAAGACGAAACACCCTTTCCAACTGAATTGTTAATGGCATGGACACTCTCATCATGAACCAAAGTCGCTGAAAAACTGAGAAAGTGACGCCTTGACAGATCAACTTTTTTATTCGGTTGGGCTTTGGGGGTCTTGCGACAAAGCAAATATATCCCAAGAATAAGAATTAAAATATACACTATGGGACTCAAAGCAATCAACACAGAGAAAACCGTATTCTCAATTATTGAGGCATTAAAAAATTTCAGATATACAAGCAATATATCTAAAACTATCACCACAATAAGAGATAAACGTTTTAAGCTATAAGTCCCGAAAAAATTTCTCACAACGAATACAACTGTTTTTCTCAATACAAAGATAGTTATTTTCATCAGTAATTATTATTGTTGAATCAATTAGTTGGCTTTATTTTTATTGCTAACTTTGAAGTAAATTAAACTATAAATGAAATATATATATATCATTATCTTTTTATTTATTCAGATAGACACAGTTAAAGGTTTCGGTTTATATCAAGATAGTGTTCCTCAAAATAATGATTCCATTGAATACATTATCCCTGATACAATCACGCCAATCATACAGAAACACTTTAAAGTACCATTAACGCCTAAAGAATTCATGACCTATCAGGCAAAACTGGATAGCGTTGTAATAAATGACAGCACAAAATCAATACGTATTTATGCTAATGCTGAGTATTCTTTCAGGAATTTCACGCAGGAACGCGTCAATTCTGTTTATTCCGATATCCGCGCAAAACTCCCTGACGATGTAAATGATTATACTATTGCCATCATTAGCAATGGAAAAGAAATATCAGAATACATTCCCAATTATAAAAACGACGCACCCATTGACTCCTCTAGACTTTGGCGTAATATTGATTATTACGGTGTTCCCTGGACAAAAAATCTCTCACGGCCATTTAATATACCCAGAGGATTAGCCAACAGACATATAGCTTTATGGCCAAGCCACGGATTATACTGGTTTAATGATCAGGAGAAATGGACATGGCAGCGCCCTCCACTGTTCTGCACAATTGAGGACATGTTTACACTCTCAATAGTGACACCTTTCTTGATACCCATGCTGGAAAACAGTGGAGCTATTTGTTATATGCCAAGAGAACGCGACTGGCAGACAGAAGAGATTATAGTAGATAATGATGACCCGCAATCTGGTTTCATAGAGGTAAATGGCTCAAACTATTGGCTTCCATCCAGACAAGAAGGATTCTATAACGCAAAAGAATACTACTGCGACGACAGCCCGTTTAGGCGCAATACCACTAGTGCCGCTGACACCCTCAAGGTTACTTCTGATACATGTTCAAAAACCTTGGACAAAAAAGGAACAGCGTTGGTTGTTGAGACCGTATCGAACGGTGAAAGAGAGTCTTCCTGTTGCTGGATGCCATATGTGAACAAAGAAGGCCGCTATGCTGTTTATGTAACATACCAGTCTTTCCCCAACAGTACTACAAATGCTGTTTACAAGATAGTTCACAAGGGCATTTCCACCTATGTAAATGTCAACCAGACAATGGGAGGAGGCACCTGGGTTTATCTTGGCACCTATGATTTTGGTTGCGGACATTCTGCAGAGAATGCTGTATTCCTAAACAATATCAGCAGCGAGCCAGGAAGGATTATTTCGGCTGACGCCATACGAATGGGGGGCGGAATGGGTAACATCGTCCGTATGGATGATGGCGAGAGTGATTATCGCAGCCAAATGCCTCGTTTCCTTGAAGGTGCACGCTATTATTGTCAATATGCCGGATTACCTCCTGAAATATTTAACACTAAGGACGGATACAATGATTATGCAGACGATATAAACAGCAGGTCCAATGCTCTGAATTGGTTAGCTGGAGGAAGCATATTTCATCCAGACACGATAGGATGCAAAGTTCCCATAGAGCTTTCCTTAGGCATACACAGCGATGCAGGCTACTCTCAAAATGATGACATCTACGGCACTTTGGTTATCAGCACACTTCATAACGACACTCTCGGAGAGCATTTCAAGAACGGCATCTACAGAATGGCATCGTCAGATTTCGCTGATATGATGCAACATACAATCTGCAATGATATGACCCGATACCTTCATCGCACATGGTATACCCGTGAGCATCTGAGGAAGAACTATAGTGAGACCAGAAAACCCGAAGTGCCTTCCGCCATTCTGGAGATAGTGTCGCATCAGAACTTTACAGACATGCTACTGGGCCATGACCCTAATGTAAAATTCCTGTTAGCAAGAAGTATTTATAAATCAATATTGAAATACATATCATACCAGCACGGCAAACAATATGTTGTACAACCATTACCTGTTGACAATTTTGCAGTTACTCTCCTACCAGGGAACAAAGCGAAACTGATTTGGACTCCCCGTGAAGACCCTGCTGAACCCAACTCCAGACCAACGGGATATATCGTATATACAAAATGCGGTGATAAGGATTTCGACAACGGCATTCTAACTGACAACACTTGCGAATATATCATTGATATCATGCCTGATTCCGTTTACAGTTTCAAGGTCACAGCTATCAATGACGGAGGAGAAAGTTTTCCCAGCGAAGAATTATCAGTATTCAAATCATCAAATGAAACAGCAACTATACTCATTGTCAACGGATTTACACGCCTGAGTGCTCCGGCTGTAATCAATACTCCAAAAACTCTCGGATTCAGTTTGGCACTAGACTATGGTGTACCATATATGAAAACACCCGAGTATTGTGGAGACCAGTATAATTACAATCGCAACAAAAAATCCTCATTAGGGCTGTCTAATACGGATATGCAAGGAAAGTTTGTTATAGGCAATACGTTTAACTACCCTTCCGTACATGGACAATCTGTCAGAAAAATCGGCAACATTTCGTATTCTTCAGCAAGCGTCAATGCAGTTGTAAACAAGCACATATCAATTAATCAATACCATTTAGTTGATCTGATTCTGGGTCTACAGAAAGATGACAACAAAAGCAGCATCTACAAATACAAATCCTTCCCGGCCGCTTTGCAAAAGATTCTTACACTATATATAAACAAAGGAGGACGCCTTTTTGTCTCGGGCGCATATATCGGGTCTGACCAGAAAAGCAGAAAAGACATCGAATTCACGTCCAGAGTTTTGCAGTATAAATACATTGGACATACCCCGGACTCCATCTCGGGAATTAACATCAAGAATACCGACATTAAGGCCGAATTCGAAAACAAATACAATCAGGAAGTCTATGCCATTCAACATCCAGAAAAGATTCTGCCTGTTGGAAATGCCAAATCTGAAATATACTTCAGCAACGGATCCGTTGCTGGCGCAATAAGCAACAACAACAAATGTTATGTCATGACCATTCCGTTTGAGAGCATAAAAGGCACCCAAACAAGAGATGCCTTCATGCGCCACATTCTTAAAACTTTATTGAAGTAAGCAGATACACTCCGATATACATAGTTGTACAGTTGAACAGCATTACATTATGTTCAAAAGACTTTCACTAGGAACATCAAAGGCATAAAGCTCTCTAAAAGACAAACACTATTGCTCTCCAGGATATTTAGGACAAAAGCTCTATACCTTAAAATCTTGGACTCAAACTACAGTATATGAGTCCGACAAAATGTAAAGTCCATTCAAATTAGAGAAGAATCTCCGTCTTGTCCTTTTTGGTACTTTAAAGTACAGAAATGGACAAAACCGGGCTTTTTGGGGGTCAAAAGGCCTTAAAACCGGACGCTCATTTTGCTTCCTTTTTGAAGCCGTTTCCATGGTCTTTCTCCCTGATTTTACAGGCAGTTACGCCATACACTATAACAGGGCGCAAATTTTACTGCCAGATCCACAAAAAAAATCCCGAAGTTCCAGAAAAAATTTTC
>ONKB01000134.1 GCA_900318305.1 uncultured Prevotellaceae bacterium
GTCTGTCCAACTCAGAATTCCGTACGGCGTGTAACATGATGGCTGATGATGTGGCCCCTCTCCTTCAGGAACCTGATTATTGGGATTGTTTTCGAGTTCTCTATTACAGTAATCCCAAGGCATGGCTGGTAACTATGCTCAAGGCTGGTATAAAGAAGTACGCCGACGGCAGTTTGCATTTCTGTGGCCTGGTATTTGAAGAAATCTGCCATACCATAGTTACAGAGAGTAAGATAATTGATGAACGTAAGCTGTTGCAGAACATATTTCCTGTGTTGAGAACTCCTGAAGAGGTGGAGGCTGTTGTTGACTATTTCCAACTTGACGATGAATTGGCGGCTCGGTATCTTACTGAGCATTCTAGCTCCCCATGCTATTTTGCGCTGTTCCAACGCATGCGACGTTTGGACAACCGGCCCGACTTTTTGTCGCTGATATGTGCACAGATTCTAAGGCGCGGAGGCGATAAGGCATTCAATTTTGTCAGCATGATCAAAAACTATTTTGACCTTCCTGCTGTCAAGGGTGTGTTCTCGTTGCAGATAAACCCTTACGAACTCTCTCGTCTGGATTCCTCCTATGACCTTTTCTGCCAGATGCTCCATAGAATCTGATAACCAGTAGTTGTACAATAATAAACGATGAAGATGAATTATCGCAGAATGTTTATAGCCTTATGGTGCTTAATGATGTCCTTTACTGCTTTGGCCGATTCATTTGCTCCCCAGCCGGGTGACATTAAGTTTACTGTATATCAAACAACACATTCCCATGCCTTGCGTGAGATAAGGACAACACCTTTTACATCTCATTATACTTCAGCCCTTCATGTTCTGGACCTCGATACGATAAAACCATCGCATGAATATCAGGGAATAGGCATCAGTCTTACAGATGCCTCTTGTTGGCTGGTTTCCCAAATGGATGAGGCAAATCGCCGAAAGCTACTTGCTGATGCATTCGGAAAGGACGGCCTTAATTTGTCGCGTGTGCGTCTCAACTGTGGCGCAAGTGATTATGCCACTGCCTTATACAACTATAATGACCATAAGGGCGATGTCGAGATGAAACACTTTAGCGTTGCCCGAGATGAGCAATATATCATACCGCTCATCAAGGACATACAGCAATTGCGCCCCGACCTTTTTGTCTTCTCTTCTATTTGGAGTGCCCCCGGGTGGATGAAAAGCTCCGGAGAAATGTGCGGAGGTAAATTGCTGGATGCGTACATGCCTGCCTTTGCCAATTATTGGGCAGCATATCTTAAAGCCTATAGGGAGAGGGGAGTGCATGTGGATGCCATTACAGTCCAGAATGAGCCTCTTACTGATCAAGGCGGTGCAAATCCCGCTACACTTGTCTCAACAGACCAGGAAATAAAATTGGCGGGAAAACTCCTTCCTGCAGCTTTTGGGAAATATGGGTTGGATACCAGAATTTGGATTTACGACCATAACTATAAACAATACGATAGGGTATTGAAGGAACTCGCCAATCCTGATGTCCGCAAGAATATTGATGCGGTGGCTTGGCATCCTTATTCTGGCAATCCTGAGTGGATGAAAGAGGTGCGCAAGGTTTATCCTGATGTAGCTTTCCATCTAACAGAACGAGGCATGAACTACAAGGATATTGCCACTCAGAACGAAAAATGGTGTGCCGATTTGGTCTTTGATGCGTTGAACAACGGATGCAGTTCCTATTGCGGCTGGTGTCTTGCTCTTGATGAAGACGGTCAGCCTGTAACGGGTAAGTTTTATTGCCGGGGATTATACGAGGTCAATTTGGAGAAGTCCATGTTTAATTCCACACCACTCTGTACGTTGTTTCGTCAGTTTTCTCCTTATGTACAGCGAGGTGCAATGATTATGGCTGTCCGTCAGTTTGACGAAAACCTGAAGATCATCACCTTCCGGAATCCCGACGGACAATATGTCATTGTGGTGGCTTGTGACAACTGTGGTACCAACCGTCAGCGCTTGCAGATAAAGTATAAGGGCAAGTATATGGCTATGGCATTGCCTCTGAATACTTGGAGCCTTTCAACAATTATCATCGACAAGCAATAAATCCTCTTAAATCCTTGGATTTCTCTCTGCTCGGCGTTGAGGTAAAATAATTGTTTGCCTTGCCGGAAATTTTGTTATTATTGTACTGATATTTTGTGTTTATAGCACGGCTGTTTTTTGTTTCTTTCGTAGAGTTTTTTCCATTTCACGCCGTGAAACCTAGATTTCACGTCGTGAAATGGAAAAACTAATGGGGAAATAAAACTTTTCTTCTGCGGATATAATAAAAATAATGAGTGCAAGAAAAACTTTTTCGGTCTGAATTATCTTTTTCAACCAGTAGTAGGCCACCACAAATGCCACTGTCTCCATATAAGGTCAAGGTTTAGGAGTTTGAGGGCCGATTTGAGAGATCCAAGTGTTGAACA
>ONKB01000133.1 GCA_900318305.1 uncultured Prevotellaceae bacterium
AATCTGGCTATAGGAACACGGAATGGTGAGCACGAAGCATAATTCATACCAACACGGGCACAGAATTTTACACTGCTTGGTTCTCCGCCATGTTCACCGCAGATACCGGTGCGTAACTGCGGACGAATACTGCGTCCCTTCTTAACTGCCATATCAATCAACTGACCTACACCATTTTGATCCAATACCTGGAATGGGTCAACTGTCAATATTTTCTTTTCCAAATATACAGGAAGGAATGATGCAATATCATCTCGTGAATAACCAAATGTCATTTGGGTAAGGTCATTTGTTCCGAAAGAGAAATATTCTGCTTCTGTCGCAATCTTGTCTGCTGTAAGGCATGCGCGAGGAATTTCAATCATGGTACCGATTTCAAAGTCGACGCGTACACCTAATTCTTCGAACACTTCTTCGGCAGTTTTCTGGATGACCTCTTTCTGCTGCTTCAACTCATATAAAATGCCGATAAGTGGAACCATAATTTCTGGCATAGGGTTATAACCTTCTTTCTTCAGCTCACATGCCGCTGAGAGAATGGCGCGTGTTTGCATGGCGGTTATCTCTGGGAAAGTAATACCTAATCGGCATCCACGATGACCAAGCATCGGGTTGTTCTCTGAAAGATTGTTTACACGACGTTGAATATCTTCTATACTGACTCCCATCTCCTTGGCCATGATTTCCTGGCCTTTAGGATCATGCGGAACAAACTCGTGCAATGGAGGATCAAGAAGACGGATATTGACTGGACAACCATCCATAGCTTTTAATATACCTTTGAAATCTGCTTTTTGATATGGAAGCAACTTGGCCAGTGCTTTTTCACGGCCTTCTACGTTATCAGCAAGAATCATCTCGCGCATGGCAATAATCTTCTGATCATCAAAAAACATGTGCTCTGTTCTTGTCAAACCTATACCTTTGGCTCCGAACTGGCGTGCTATTTGCGCATCATGAGGTGTATCGGCATTGGTTCTTACTTGGAGTTTTGTGTATTTGTCGCAGAGTTCCATTAATTCCTTAAAATCACCGCTGAGTTCTGCAGCCTTGGTGGGAATTTGTCCTGCATACACAAAACCAGTAGAACCGTTTAGTGAAATATAGTCACCTTCTTTATATTTAATGCCTTCAATCTCAACAACACGGTTTTTATAGTCAACAACAATGGCTCCGGCGCCACTGACACAGCATTTTCCCATGCCGCGGGCAACAACTGCAGCATGGGATGTCATTCCGCCTCTAGCAGTAAGGATTCCTTCTGCTGCTGACATACCTGCCAAATCCTCAGGTGATGTCTCAATGCGAACCATGATAACCTGATGTCCATCATTATGCCATTGCTCCGCATCTTCAGCAAAGAAAACTATTTGGCCACATGCGGCACCTGGACTGGCTGCTAATCCGCGGGTAATTGGCTTGGCGTTACTCAGTGCTTTCTTGTCAAATACCGGATGCAAGAGTTCGTCTAATTTTTGGGGCTCACACCTCAGGACGGCTGTCTTCTCGTCTATCAACCCTTCTTTTATTAAATCCATGGCAATTTTAACCATTGCCGTACCTGTACGTTTTCCGTTACGTGTTTGCAGGAACCAGAGTTTCCCTTCCTGTACGGTGAACTCCATGTCTTGCATGTCACGATAATGTTTTTCAAGCTTATCCTGAATGTCATAAAGCTGCTTGTAAATTTCGGGCATAGCCTCTTCCATGGAAGGATATTTCTTAATGCGTTCTGCTTCTGAGATGCCTGCCCGTTCAGCCCAGCGTTGTGATCCAATTTTGGTGATTTGCTGTGGTGTACGTATTCCGGCAACCACGTCCTCACCTTGTGCATTGACAAGGTATTCTCCATTGAAGATATTTTCTCCTGTGCTGGCATCACGGCTGAAACATACTCCAGTAGCAGAAGTGTCACCCATATTACCAAAGACCATCGCCATGACGGATACTGCTGTCCCCCACTCGTCTGGAATACCTTCCATCTTTCTGTAGAGTATAGCACGCTCGTTCATCCAACTGCGGAACACGGCACAAATAGCACCCCATAGTTGTTCCATAGGGTCGTCAGGGAAGTCTTTGCCTGTCTGAGTCTTGATAGCCTCTTTAAACAATTTGACTAAGTCTTTAAGTTCCTCTACAGACAAGTCTTTGTCTAATTTGATTTTGCGAATGGCTTTAACTTTCTCAATAATTTTCTCAAAAGGATCTATATCATCTTTGTTGACAGGTTTCATGCCAAGGACAACGTCTCCATACATTTGAACGAAACGACGATAGGAATCATAGACAAAATGCGGGTTCTGAGTTTTCTCGCACATTCCTTTGGCTACTTCGTCATTCAAACCTAAATTTAATATGGTGTCCATCATGCCAGGCATTGATGCACGGGCACCAGAACGTACACTGACTAACAACGGGTTCTTTGCATCACCGAATTTGCTATCCATCAGCTTCTCAATGTGTTTGATGGACGCATCAACATCTTTCTCAAGCAGAGCGATTATTTTATCTTGGCCAACTTTATAATATTCATTACAAACATCAGTCGTAATGGTAAAACCTGGAGGGACAGGTACACCAATTAAATTCATTTCAGCACAATTTGCACCTTTTCCTCCCAAAAGGTTCCTCATGTCGGCCTTTCCTTCTGCTTGACCGGCTCCAAATGTATAAATACGTTTAGTGTCCATATAGTAAGTGTTGTTTCTTTGTTTATTATTTGTATTTTGCAAAGTTACCATTTTTCAGCGATTTTTCTGTCTTCGTTTTTGAATTATTTTATACAAAAAATGCCGATTTTGTAATTTTTATTTAGAAACCATGTCTTGATGTGGTGAAATTGCTATAAGTATATTACTTTTGCAAAAAAATATAGATGAATTTAGCAGTAATTGGTAATGGTAATATTGTGCATTCTGCATTAGATGCACTGCGTGATATTGACGGAATAAGGGTGACGGCTATATGTGTGAGGAGTCAAAGTGAGCATAAAGGTATAGCTCTTCAAAAAGAATTCTGCATACCGTTGTTATATACGGATTATGATAAATTGTTAGGCAGTGATGAGGTCGATTTTGTGTATATTGGTATTGTCAATCTGAAACATTTTGAATATGCAAAGAAAGCATTATTGGCAGGTAAGCATGTTATTCTGGAGAAACCATCATGTATTCATTCCTCTGAGATAAAAGAACTTGCCGACATTGCTGTAAATAATAATCTGTATTTCTTTGAGGCAGTTACTTTTCTTCATGCGGGTTTCTTTAAAACGTTACGCGATGCTTTGCCGTCAATAGGCAAAATCAAGGTTGTACAATGTAATTTTTCAAAATTCTCTTCGCGATACAAACAATACCTGAAGGGTGTTATTCATCCTGTTTTTGATCCTGAATTTGCAGGGGGAACACTTTTGGATTTGAATATTTATAATTTGAATTTCGTGGTAAGTCTTTGGGGAAAACCCGACAAAGTGTTTTATTTCCCCGTATCAGGGTATAATGGTATTGATACTTCTGGTGTTGCCATACTCTCCTATCCTACATTTGTTGCCGAGTGTGTTGCTGCCAAGGACTCTGATTCACCTGGATTTATGCAGGTTCAAGGTGAGGAAGGATGGATTAAGATTGAGGGAGCTCCTGACGATTTTAAAGCATTACATATATGTGTGGGCAATGAGATTCGGACGATATCGCTTAAAACAGGAAGACATCGGATGGAAGATGAATTTCTTGACTTTCTGTCTATCTACAACAATCGTGATATCAATAGGATGAAACAATTCTTGAATATATCCATACAAGTATGTGAGGTGGCTGAGCAATGTCTCCAGAATTGAGTGAATAGAGCAATTCTTGAATGAATAATACCCCGCTTCTATTTGATAAGCAATGAAGGGATGGATTAAATCCTAATTAGTATAAGAAAAAAGCAACGCCATTTAAGCGTTGCTTTTCTCTATTAGAATTCTGCTGATTTAGGTGTTCGTGGAAATGGGATGACATCCCGGATATTCTGCATTCCTGTCACAAACAGAATAAGGCGTTCAAATCCGAGACCGAAACCGCCATGCGGGCAGCTGCCGAACTTACGCGTATCAAGATACCACCACATGTCTTTCATTGGGATATGGCGTGCGGTTATCTCACAGACCAGTTTGTCGTAGTTCTCCTCACGGACGGATCCGCCGATGATTTCACCGATTGCCGGGAAAAGCACATCGGTTCCCTGGACGGTTTCCTCCATCTCTTTGCCATTATATATGGGTTTCTTGTCATCAATTTTCATATAGAAAGCCTTGATGGCCTTGGGGTAATTAGTCATGATGACAGGTTTCTTGAAGTATTCTTCTACAAGATAGCGTTCATGTTCTGATGCCAGGTCATCTCCCCAGTTACATGGGAATTCAAATTTCTTCCCTTGTTTGATGGCTTCTTGAAGTATCTCAATACCTTTGGTATATGGCAGGCGGACAAATTTTTCTTTGATGACCGATTGCAGACGATTAATCAATCCTTTGTCAATCATTTTGTTTAGGAATTCAAGATCATCCTTACAATTCTCCAATGCCCAATTTACACAATACTTGATAAAGTCTTCTTCCAGGTCCATCAGGTCATCCAGGTCTATGAAGCATACCTCAGGTTCTATCATCCAGAATTCTGCCAAATGTCGCGGTGTATTTGAGTTTTCTGCACGGAATGTCGGACCGAATGTGTAGATTTGTCCGAGGGCAGTAGCACCAAGTTCTCCCTCCAGCTGTCCTGATACAGTTAAGGATGTCTGCTTGCCGAAGAAATCATCATCATATATAATGCTTCCATTCTCATCCTTTTTCAGATCATACAGATTCTTTGTTGTCACCTGGAACATCTGGCCTGCACCTTCACAATCGCTTGCAGTAATTATCGGTGTGTGGAAGTAAAAATAGCCGTGGTCGTGAAAATACTTATGGATGGCAATAGCCATATTGTGACGTATACGCATTACTGCACCGAATGTGTTGGTGCGCAGTCGCATGTGTGCTGACTGGCGCATGTATTCAAAACTCTGTCCTTTCTTCTGCATCGGATAGTCTGAACCGCATGTACCATATACCCCAATCTGGGTGGCATGAATCTCGCTCGCTTGTCCTGCAGCGGGACTTTCTGTCAGGATGCCGGTCACATTCAAGCATGCTCCAGTGGTTATTTTCTTGAATACCTCTGGGTCAAATTTATCAGTGTCAGCTACAATTTGTACATTCTTGATTGTAGAACCATCGTTCAAGGCAATGAAATGTACTGTTTTGCTGTCACGATGTGTCCTCACCCATCCCATTACGACAACCTCTTTGCCGTATTCTGTAGATTGAAGTACTTCAATTACTTTTGTTCTTTTCATGTGTATTCAGTTATACTTAAATTGTATGTGTTATTCAAATGCACCCATCTTGAGCATGGATACTTCCTCTTCTGTGAGATAGCGCCATTGTCCTCTCCTCAGGTTCTTCTTTGTTAGCCCGGCAAAATAGACCCGGTCAAGTTTTGTGACATGGTAACCAAGACTTTCGAAAATGCGCCGAACAATACGGTTTTTGCCACTGTGGATTTCTATGCCGACTTGATTCTTTTCATCTTCCTTGGCGTACTCTATGGCATCGGCTTTTATTTCTCCGTCTTCAAGGGTAATGCCATTGCGGATGCTCTCCATATCTTCCTCTGTGACCTCTTTATTTAAGAATACATGATAGATTTTCTTCTTCAGGTACTTTGGGTGTGTCAGTCGCGAAGCAAGTTCTCCGTCGTTGGTCATGAGCAGTACACCTGTTGTATTCCTGTCAAGTCTTCCGACGGGATAAATTCTTTCTGAACAGGCTCCTCTGACAAGATCGAGAACTGTCTTGCGGTTCTGAGGGTCGTCGCTTGTGGTGACATAGTCTTTGGGCTTATTAAGTAAGACATAAATCTTATCCTCTAACTGTACAACCCTGTTTTTGAATTTTATGACGTCGGAACGCATAACTTTTGTCCCCAATTCCGTTACCACCTCATCATTTACTTTGACCATACCTACTTTTATAAATGTATCGGCATCACGACGAGAACATACGCCAGCATTTGACAAATATCTGTTCAGACGGATAGGCTGTGTAGGATCAGCAGTCATATCCTTGTAGCGCATAACTACAGAAGGTATCTGAATCTCTTTGGGTTGTCTTGGAACTTGTCTCTTGAAAGAAGCAGGTGTGTTTTGGGGATGATAAGGTCTCTCTCCTGCATAATTGTTTCTGGCATACGCAACACGAGATTCCCTCTCCCTGTAATTGTTGAACCGGGACTGGTTAACGTTATTGTCGTAATTGTTGTAGTTTCTTGTCTGTTGACGAGGCTGGTGATACCTGTCTTCCTGGTATCTGGGGCCTGTATACTGATTTCTTGAACGGATAACATTCTCGCGTGAAATGCCAGCATCTTGATAGGTGCGTGGGTTGTTGGTAAACTGCAACTCGTCATCGTCCCTGTAATTCGTGCGCCTGACATCGTTATTGTATGTTCTGCGGTGATAGTCCTGACGCTCATAGTTGTTTGACGGGCGGCTGTAGTAGGGCCTTCTTTCATATTGGTTATCCCTGCCATAATTTCGGCGCTCTTCGTAGTGATAGCTGTTCTCTCTTTTGGGGACAATTTTTTCGCCTCTTGGAATTCTGTGTCGCATGCGGAGACTTGGCTGATTCTCATCAGTATTGTCTTTGTTCAGCGATTCTTCATTCTGTCCATTTTTTAATTCTTCTTCGCTCATGGTTATAACCTCTCGGCTTAAATTATTTTATTGTATTATTGTATAATGTATTTAAAATCTGTTCTTATTCGTAAATACCTGTGTAGGTTGAGGGCGTAATGCTCTTTAGCTCATTTTTGACTGCGTCACTCACATCAAGCTGGTCTATGAATGTGGTAATGGTTGCTTGGGTAATCACACTGTTGGTTCGTGTTAGTTGCTTTAAAGCTTCATATGGATGTGGATACCCTTCTCTTCTGAGTATCGTTTGGATTCCTTCTGCAACAACTGGCCAGCAGTTGTTCAAATCATTTAATATGGTTTCCTCATTAAGCAAAAGTTTGTTTAAACCTTTTAAAGTGCTTTGTATAGAGATAATCATGTGCCCAATGGGTACACCTATATTTCTCAAGGTTGTTGAGTCGGTCAAGTCACGCTGCTGACGTGAGATAGGCAGTTTCATGCTCAGATGTGCCAATATGGCATTGGCCAGGGTTAAGTTACCTTCTGAATTTTCAAAATCAATGGGGTTTACCTTATGGGGCATTGCACTACTGCCAACCTCACCAGCTTTGATTTTTTGCTTGAAATAATTCATTGAGATGTATTGCCAGATATCACGGTCAAGGTCAATGATAATAGTATTGATACGACGCAGGTTGTCAAATATCTGGGCAAAAGCATCATAGTTGGATATCTGGGTCGTATATTGTTCGCGGCAGAGACCCAAGTCGTTGTTCACGAAATCATTTCCTATCTTAACCCAGTCCATCTCAGGATATGCCACATGATGTGCATTGAAATTACCTGTTGCTCCGCCGAACTTAGCTGTTATTTTACATTTGGACAATTCCTTAAGTTGTTGCTCCAGTCGGTAGGAGAACACCCTGATTTCTTTGCCCAACCGTGTCGGGGATGCTGGCTGCCCATGGGTGTGGGCTAACATGGGCACATCCTTCCACTCTTCTGACAAACTATTGAGTTTGTCGGTGAGTTCATGCATCTGGCGCAAATATACATCGTTCAAAGCCTCTTTCAGCATTAAAGGGAATGAGGTGTTATTGATGTCCTGCGATGTCAGACCAAAATGGACAAATTCCTGATACTTTCCGGCAATGCCCATTTCGGTCATTTTTTCTTTGATATAATATTCTACCGCTTTTACATCATGGTTTGTTATCTTTTCTATGTCCTTAACTCTTTGAGCATCTTCTACTGTTATATTCTCATAGATAGAGCGCAGTGCGGCAAAGTCAGATTCCCTGAAACCGCTCAGCTGTGGCAATGGCAAGTTGCATAATTTGATAAAATATTCTATCTCAACCTTAATGCGGTATTTTATAAGGGCATATTCTGAGAAATATAAGGCTAGTTGTTCTGTTTTTGCATGATATCTGCCGTCAATTGGACTAACTGCCGTCAAACTATTGAATCCGAGCATTTTTTCTTGTTTTAAGTACGAAATATATTATCTGACAATGTCTTTTTGTGTAAAAAAGAGCCATTCTGTAAGCCGGGTTCTGTAACCTTGCGGTCATCTGTCATTTATCTTGTTCTGACGTCACCGCCAGACTCTATCGTTCTACCCTCCAGCGTTGGTTTGTCGGACGAGCAGCCCTCATACGCTGGTATACTTGAACTTTCAGTATTCAGTGTGTACACAACATGTATCGCTACGTGCTGTTGTGAGCTCTTACCTCGCATTCTCACCCTTACCCTGTTACAGGCGGTTGTTTTCTTCTACACTAACATGCCCTCGCAGACATCTTCCCGTTAAGAAGTGAATTGCTCTCTACTGCCCGGACTTTCCTCTTGTTCTTTGCAAACAAGCGACAGATCAAACGACTCTTTATTTGTTTGCAAAATTACAAAAATATAGGTGAATGATATCAATATAGAATGAAAAAACTGATAAGTCCGTCTGGTATTCCTGGACAAATGCTGTCAATGTGTTAAACGGCAAGAATAAAACACTATTTCTTCCAGCAGTCTTTACATGGTTTCTTGGTCGCTTTGACAGAGTCCTCCTCGCATACTTGAACCTTATGGGAGTTCTTAAGATGGAAACAGCTGGGTTTGGCGTGGTATATGTTTGAACCGCTGATTGTGTATACCTTGTTGACTATGGAGGTTCTTAACTTCTTTGTGGAATCCACGCAGTTCTTGCATGCCTTTCTTGTGACAACGGCTTGTTCACGGTATAATTCTATAATGTCAGATGCGTTTTTCAGCGCATAGCAGTCTTTCGAGTTATGGTATTTGTCTGATTTGGGCGTACCATAGACAATGTCGGTTGAATCGGTCACAACTACTTTGTCGTCAACTGTAGTTGTCTCTGTTGAATTGTTCGACCCACAGCCCAATAAGATAAATGCTGTTGAGAGAAAAAAGATTAAAGTCTTCATTCTGTACAAATGTGTGTTGTTAATTACTTCAAAATTACGATATTTTTGCGGAATGTTTTTCTTTTCCCGTAAATATTTGAATTTTTTTAGTGATTTCAGGCCGTGACGTGTCGGGCATAAAGGGGACAAGAGTCAGGGAGGACGGCGCTGAGAGCATCTTCTCGGTTGATGGCAGACAAATGGCTGAACCCAGACAGGGACTTAACGTCATCCGCTACAAGAACGGCGCTATAAAGAAGAAAGTGCTGAGGTAAAAGAATAGTCTCCTCCATAACTTCTCTCCCCTCCGAGCACAAATATTATTCTATATCGTTTTAATTCTGTGATTTAATAACAATTTGGCATATTTTGTGGAGGAGACCAAAGACTTGAAGGAATGTTTCTCACAATCATAGTTACGCTCTACATTCTCAACTCTAAATTCTCCCCATTGAGGTTCCCATTTTTTGTCCTTTTTAGTACTTTAAAGTACAAAAGTGGACAAAACAGGGCTTTTTTAGTGTTTTCAAGTCTTAAAATCGGCCGCTCATTTTGCTCCAATTTTGGGGCCGTTTCCATGGTCTTTCTC
>ONKB01000132.1 GCA_900318305.1 uncultured Prevotellaceae bacterium
GCTTTATATTTTTGTGTCGGAAAATTCCGATTAAAGAGGATTTTTGTTGCCTGAATCCTGATGCTTTTTTGCCAGATCGTAACCCTAATTTGCATTGGAAATTTGTGAACACTGTCCTTTTTCAATAATTCAAAAGTTTAAGAGGTCTGTCCTTCGATAGACGAGGGAAGAAGACACACTCCTCAGTCATGACGTGAGAGTCAATAGTCTTTTGATCGTCTCATACATCGAGCCCATGTTTCGGTTCAGGAGGCTCAACTTACCTGTTATACACTAGGGGGAGATGACAAATTTGCCATCTCCCCCCGGTTGCTTTCAAAAATTATCTTTTACTTCACGAATACTTTTGTTGTTTCGCCATTAGCCGTTACAACATAGATACCGCGTTGCAGAACAGGAAATTCGTTATGTCCAGAAGAAATTACCTTATTGACTTTCTTTCCGTCCATGGAAACAATCTGGACCGTTCCTGCCTCCTTGGCATCAACACAGATTAAACCGTCCCTGACATAGATTGTCGATGTATCAGCCACCTTCAACTTATTATTGGCACCAGTCAGGATGGTCGTATTGTTGGGGCGGATGTTGGCATCCCACGTCATCGGGCGATGGATGGTCTCAGTGTAGATATTGCCGAAGGGGTCGGTCACCTTGATGTCAACATCGGCATCAGGCGTGGCACACTGTATCTTGAACAAATGGGTCGAATTGGTTGACCTGGAATCCCTGCTTATTGTGCTGCTCTTCTTATACTGTGGATAGTCATAGCACATATAATGGAGCGGATCTTCATAGCTTCCGCGGACAGCCTCCAAAGGAACACCGTTCTCCTTCACCTCTATCTTCCAGTCAACATCATAGTTATAGACATTCAGTAACAGACAGTTTTCCTCCATCGTAGCATAGTTCTTACGCGTAACACTCCAGTCGGATGCTCCGTTCTTGGAATAGTCGGTAATGCCGGCAATGATAGGATCAGTCTTATAGGCCTCCTTGACAGGATTCATATCTACGGCATGGAACTGCGGATTGTCGGTTCCTTCCAGGGAATGGTACTGCCATGAGATGTCCTTGCCTCTCATGGTGAACAGTTCGTAGCCACCAGGACAACCGTCCCTGCCATTGTGACGTCCAGACAAAGGCTCTGATGCCCACCAGATGGCACAGATAGCGGCTATGTTGTTTTCATGAATATTCGGGTAGGCTGTTGGATGTACATGGTAATTATAATGAGTATGACCAGTAAGAATGTGCACGGTTTCAAAGTCCTTCAGCACTTCGCACAGTTTTACAGTACTGTTGTCACCACCATTGGTAAGACCGTTTGTAGCGGCAAACGTTGTGTGGTTGATGCTCCATACCGGTATGTGGGCCTCAACGATGATAGGAGTGGACTTGTCCACATACTGGAGGTCTTTCTTGAGCCACTCCAGCTGATAGGCGTCAATATAGTTGTTGTAGTCCTGCTCACCGGATGCATACGAGTAGGTCTTGCCCGGCGTATGGGTGTTGAGGAAGTAAGTGTCATCCAGCACAACGTAGTGAATCTGTCCCAGATTATAGGAATAGTAGTTGGGACCGAATGTGCGGCGGTAAACTGCCGAGGCATCGAAGTCGGAATTCAGTCCGTCATTTACCTTACTGTCGTGGTCATGGTTGCCCATAACGGGGAACAGTTTGAAGGGATATCCGTCACTTTCCATCAGATTATAGAAATTGGAAGGATAGAAATCATATCTGTACCAGTGATAGTTGCAAGTCATGTCACCCAGGATGGCTGAATAAATCGGAGTAGTTCCTGCTTCCTGAGCCTCCCTCTTTATAGCTGAGATAAAATAATCATAGAATTGCGTCTGGGAAGCTGCCGTAGAAATATGGCTGTCTGCACCAACCAGCATATAATGTGTGTCATTGTTCACAACTCTCAACTTAAAGTTATGAACCTCTGCCTTTTCTGCGGAATTGAATTTCATCGCCTGCCAGAACGGCGTAAATATTTTCTGTCCCTTAGTTGTCTGATAGTTCTCGTAAATTTCATAGCCGCTAGGCAAGGTGATGAAGACATATCCGTTTTTCTTCTCTGAGAAGAAAGCATATTTGCCCTCCGCATCGGTTGTCGTTACTACATATCCGTCGCTTACCACGACGCCCTCAACGCCGACACCACTGCAAGTCACTTTACCCGACACATTGTTCAGCAAATAGGTCTCGGTCTTTAACGAAGCCGTCTTTGTCGTCACGTTGATAGTTTTCGTCCCTGTACCAGCTACCGGAAGATATGCGCCTGTGGCCTTGACCGTACCAGCCTCACTTGACAGAACACCATCATCTGTCAGCATGAACACTTCACCGGCAGAGAAAGTCTGGTTGATATATGTTCCCATCAGCAGATTGGCCGCAGGAGTAATCACGGCATTGTCGCGGGTGTCGGCAGCGACAAACTCATAAGTTCCTGCCTCTCCAGCAAGAATCACCGGGGTACCATATGCAATAATAGCTCCTGCATTAGCCAGAAGTTCCAGAGTCACTTCAGTATCTGTCTGGGAAGAAACAGTATATGCCTTCAGTCCTGCGGGAATCTTTGTCGGGAACGGCAGGCAGACTGCGGCATAGCCGGAAGCACCGATTTTTACGGTACGTGAGACATTGGTTGCCTGTTCGTAGAGTTCCTTGGCATCAGTGGCGGAAAGACCTTTGTCCCAGACACGGGCAATGGAGATATTTCCGTCAAACGGGTAATCGCAGGTAACATCACTCGAACGGGTATCACCGCCGATGGCAAACCACTGGTACGGAGCATAGCAGAAAGTCAGCATATCATTTGCCGTAATCTTCTTTGAAACTGCCAGGTTGCCATTAATAAATATGGAGGACGTCCCTGCCAGACGGTCAAAGGAAACGACATAGTGTGTCCAGTCTGTTGTCAGTTCTCCATTACTGGTTGCCACGTGGGCTGAATTAGACACGACCGTTGCAGACGTTTCGTTAAATCCATATACATTGGGGTTGAACTTAATTGCGCCCTCTGTTGTGAACTCAAATCCCAGACCTCCCGATTGCTGTGCGCTCAAAGGACTGACATAGGCACTCGGCAAGGCGTTGTTGTTTCTGGCATAAACCTCATAGGAGAAATTATCGCTCAGCTCTGAGGTAATAACTGGATCATACCAGAAATCACGGCGGAAATAGTTTCCTGCACCCATCTCAGACTCCATCTGGTAACGTTTCTGGTTCTCATTGTAGGTCATCTGCACGGCACCCATCTCTGTCAGTCGCTGATTCTCGGCACTGAAAGATGAGACATCCTGTGCACCAGTTGCAGTAAACAAAGCGTCAAGGATGAGCTGGTTCTTATTGCTGATTTGCGGCTCAGTATAATACTTCACATCTGCCTTATTATACAGCGCTGCGACCTCGCTTTCCGTCAGTGCTCCGCCATAGATTCTGGCGTTGACGAAGGAAGTCTGGGTGGAATTATATGCACGGGTCGGTGTATTGCCCGCACTGGGATCACCGCCAAGGCAGAACCACATAGCGGTCTGACGGCGTGTCGTACCGATGTTAGGCCCTTTATAGTCAGAAGCATCAACAGCCTGGTCCGTGACAAGGTGATCGCCGTTAACATACATGTTCATGAGATTGGTTGTCTTGTCCACTGTCACAACGACATGGTAGAACTTTCCTGTCTCCATTTTGAATTTAGGCTTTGCAGTAACAGTGGCATTCGTTGTCACATAGTCAAAGCGCAGACCATAGCTGGGGTATGTGTACAAACTCCATCCGCCACTTTCCTGACAGGAGAAAATCTTTCCCGTAGCCGTGTTCGACTCAGAAGAACTGCTGTATGAGCTGCATATCTGGGCATCCAGACGGAAGAGAATCTCCCATGTGGCAGCCGTAGAGAAAGCCGTTCCCAAATCATCCGTGGCATCATAGAACATATAATAATAACCACGGGAATCCCTTGATGTGCATCCCATATAGTTGTTCTTTATGGGATCAAACCGGGAACTCGTATAGGACGCATCATAGGATGTCATCAAGTTCTCAAATGTACCGCTGTTGACAGGCCCTGCCTTGTCAAAGGAAATATCCACCAATGGAGTCTGTCCGCTGGCAAGCATGCAGACACTCCACAAACATAACAATACAAATAATGTTCTCATAATTATGCTATATTTAATTGTTTACAAAAGTAGTGTTTTTTTTAATACAAACGAAAAGAACAGACAGTATTTACTTGTTGCGGTTAAACAAGTCGAAGAGATAAGTCAACCGGGCAGAAATTGTCATATTGGCCGAACGGGCGAAAACATCTTTCTTCCCATTATTATAAATATCGCTCAAACCATAATAATAACGTCCGTCAACCATAAAATGCTGCCCTTTTTTCGTACTGAATTCAAGTCCCAGGCCACCGGTCAGCCCATATTCAAATTTCTTGTCAGGCTCCATCGTATATTGTTGATATACATTATTGGGACGGTCGGGATTTCCACTGCCGTTCAACGTCCATATATCACTCTGTTTTGCTGACCCGTTCAGATAATAGCCGAGTTGAGGTCCAAGGAGGATAAAAAACATCAAGCCTCCACTTTCCCGTCCCCAGCCCAAACGGCACAACAGGGGTAGCTGAACATAGTTCAATGTTCTCTCATAAGTGTCTTGCAACACAACACCTTCTGCATTTCTGATATCTTCTTTCCATCCCAGCTGACTATAATTGAGCTCTGCCTGCAATGCACACACCGTAGTAAAATACTTCTCGCTTGTATAGCGCAGACTCAAACCGAACGTTTTACCTTTATGCTGCAACTGTTTGATGGTCGGGTCAAAATCCACAGAACTGAACGCCATACCTCCATTGAGACCGATACTCAACCTGGAACGCGACTCTCCTATCTGTCCTCTTGTCACAAGAGAGAACAGCAGAAACATTACTACGAGAACATGGCACCTCAATCCCCTCATTTCATCTTTATCAATTCTATCTGTCTGTCAGGCCTATAGTGGACAAACATAACATAATGGTTAACCATTCCACCTGAGTTTCCGAAAGGCTTAAACACAAATGCATTCTGGAGAGGGGCGGCATAGACGTCCTGATCGGCATATTCCCTTCCATAACGTGCAATGGCCTTTAGAATAAAATAGCCACAATCAAATCCGAACATCGCCATCACAGGACGAATATTGTCCATATCTTTCTTGAACTGTCCGAAATAGTGGCTTATAAAATTCACATTTCGTTGAGAAAACACATTATTATAGAAAGGAGTATACCTATAGACATCCAACTGATACATCTTATCGGTAAAATACTGACCATACTCTTCCCATTCAGGATAACCTATCAGACGAATATCATATTGCGGGTTATTCTTCTTATACAGAGATATTTGGTCCAATATGTCCGTCGCCGATTCCTTGTCGGATGAAGACAATACCAGGAAATTAACCTTATTCTTGCTCAGCCGCGAGCCCAACTGATTCTGAGTAAAGCCCGTTTGCAGGAAACGTACTTTTCCGGCAACTTTTTTTATCTCTGCGACAAAGGGATGAGCTAGTTTCTTTGTGTCTATAATCACAACATTTGTCTTCAATGAGGAGAAATGCACGTTGAACAGATTCGCGGCATCCCCGGCAACCGACTCATCGGGTGCAAATGCCAGATAAAAATTCGGATTATTCTGAATGGCATCACTTGAAGGCACAAAGACATCTACCACCTTGGTTCCGTGAGGAGCCGTATAATCGCTTATCACCTTCAGTGTCATCCTGTCATCAGGACCGAATATAACATCCAGATGAGGAATAATGGTATCGTTCAAAATAGTATTTACAGAGGTAGTGGCAGTATTATATGTATAGAAACGAAATGATGTCCCGTCTTTTTTCAGACTATCAGCTGCCATCACTATGCCCCTATAGAAATCCACAGCTCTTGGACTGACATTGCCCTGTTTATCTTGAAATGGCAGCATCACCCCTACTCTGACAATCTTCTGACCATGTGAAACTCCTAAGGAGATTATTATCAACAAGAAAAAAAGAATCAATAATTTTTTCATTCTATCTCTTTCTTACTTTTAATAGCAAAAGTAATAATTAATTCGTACTTTTGTATGAAATTTATTTGCAATTATGAAATATTTCTGTCTTTCACTCATACTGTTTTGGATGTTCTCTGTTCAGAACACATATTGTCAGATTCCATCTGTAGCCCCCACGATGACCATTTACACCGACAACGGGACAACTACAGAAACGACATACACCGGTTCTGCACCTATCAAGGCCTCCTTTAGCGCCAACCCCGAGTACCAGGGTCTATATACTGCTCACTATACCTGGAAGATGTATGAGGAAGGTCATGCCGACAACCCGTTTCTTGTCAGGCACGATGCCGACATAGAATACACCTTTAACCAGTCCAGAACCATATACATCTCACTCACCGCCGTCTTCACCCTCAACAATGACACGTTGATATATGACCAGAATTCTCCTTTCTCCGTTACGGCTTATGAGTCCACATTGAATGTGCCCAACACATTCACACCCAATGGTGACGACACCAACGACATATTCAAGGTAAAGGACGGCTATCGCAGTATCGTCAAATTTCACGGATACATTTTCAACCGCTGGGGAAAGAAACTCTTTGAATGGACTGATATCACCACGGGATGGGACGGGAAATATGCCGGCCACGATGTTGCCGACGGCGTATATTTCTGTCATATCGAGGCCACAGGTGCAGACGGGCGTAAATTCAAAATCAAGAAAGCTATCAATCTCATCAGAAAATACATACGAGACTAACTGCCGTGAAGAATCAAATCAACGTTGTCGGCGCACGAGTTCATAATCTCAAAAACGTCAACGTAACTATTCCCCGAGATAGTCTGACTGTCATCACAGGACTGAGTGGCAGTGGGAAAAGTTCACTGGCATTTGACACGCTATATGCCGAAGGGCAACGCAGATACATTGAGACTTTCTCGGCTTACGCCAGAAATTTTCTTGATAATATTGAGCGTCCCGAAGTAGACCAGATAACGGGTCTCAGCCCCGTCATCAGCATAGACCAGAAGACCACCAACAAGAACCCACGCTCCACAGTCGGCACCATTACAGAAATCTATGATTTCCTCCGCTTGCTTTTCGCCCGCATCAGCGAAGCTGTATCCTATGAAAGCGGCGAGAAAATGGTAAAATATACCGAGGAGAAAATCGTCTCCATGATTATCACCCAATACAAGGGCAGACGCGTCTATTTTCTGGCACCTTTGGTGCGCAACAGGAAGGGACATTACAGGGAGTTATTTGAATCCATACGCAAGAAAGGTTTCCTCCATGCCCGTATAGACGGCGAGATTACCGAGATGACCAAGGGACTCAAAGTTGACCGTTACACAAATCACACCATTGAGGTTGTTGTTGACAAGATGATTGTAAAAGATGATGACAGCCAACGCATTTCACAGAGCGTCTCCACGACATTCCGGCATGGTGACGGGCTTATGCTCATTCTTGATGCAGATGATAACACCATACGCTATTTCAGCAAACATCTCATGGATCCCGTGTCGGGACTGTCCTACCGGGACCCGTCACCCAATGATTTTTCGTTCAACTCCCCACTCGGCTCATGTCCCCGGTGCAAGGGACTGGGAACCGTCAGCGTCATTGACTATCAGAAAATTATTCCTGACAATACCCTTTCCATAAAAGACGGAGCCATAGTACCTCTCGGAAAATACAAAAATGCCCTCGTCTTCTGGCAAATCGCCGCCTTGCTTGAACATTATGACTGCACCCTTGACACACCTGTCAAAGACATACCACAGGAAGCCATGGATGAAATCTTCGACGGCAGCGAGCGGGAGATACGCATCCGTGCCGAACAGATGCATACTTCCAACGATTATTTCATTCAGTTTGACGGACTGGTGAAATATATTCAGCAGATGTGTGACAAGGAGATGTCTGCCGCTGCACAAAAATGGGCAGACCAATTCAACAAGATAATGGATTGTCCCGTATGTCACGGCGCACGTCTCAACAAAGAATCTCTTCACTTCTTCATCAACGGGAAAAACATATACGACCTCTCGTCCATGAGCCTGAGTGCACTTTACCAATGGATGGAAGAACTGCCTTCCCATCTCTCACCCACTCAGATGAAAATCGGAAGTGAGATTATCAAAGAAATCCAGAACCGGCTGCAATTCATGCTCAACGTCGGGCTGGACTACCTGAGCCTCCATCGTGGCTCTGCCACCCTCAGTGGCGGTGAAAGTCAGCGCATACGACTTGCCACCCAGATAGGCAGCCAGCTCGTCAACGTACTCTACATCCTTGACGAGCCGAGTATCGGACTTCATCAGAGGGACAACATCAAACTCATTGACACCTTGAAAAAGCTGCGCGACCTCGGCAACACCGTTATCGTTGTAGAACACGATAAAGAAATGATGCTCAATGCCGACTATATTGTGGATGTTGGTCCACTGGCCGGACGACGAGGGGGTGAAATTGTCTTTCAGGGCAGCATCAAAGATATGCTCAAAACCCACACCCTGACAGCCGATTACCTCAACGGAAGTCTTGCCATACCTGTTCCCACTTGTCGCCGCCAAGGCAACGGTCACTGCCTTACCCTCAAAGGAGCATCTGGAAACAATCTCAGAAATGTCGATGTCAGTTTTCCTCTCGGCAAACTCATCTGTGTCACCGGCGTTTCAGGCAGCGGCAAGTCAACACTTATCACCAACACGCTTCTGCCCATACTCTCCCGCCATTTCTACCATTCCATCCAGGAACCATTACCATACAAGGGCATTGAGGGTATCTCCTTTCTGGACAAGGTGGTCAATGTTGACCAAAGTCCCATTGGCAGGACCCCACGGTCCAATCCGGCCACATACACAGGAGTCTTTACCGAAATACGCCATCTTTTCGTCAGCCTCCCAGAGGCTCTCATGCGTGCCTACAAGCCTGGATTCTTCTCTTTCAACACTTCCGGAGGGCGCTGTGAGACATGTAAGGGCAACGGATACAAGATGATAGAGATGAACTTCCTTCCCAATGTCATGGTACCGTGTGAAACATGTCATGGAAAACGCTATAATCGCGAGACCCTTGAGATACGCTTCAAGGGCAAGAACATCGCCGAAGTACTTGACATGACGGTAAACCAGGCTGTGGACTTTTTCAGCAATATACCCAATATTCTTCATAAAATCAAAGTGTTGCAGGACGTGGGATTAGGCTACCTCAAACTGGGACAGTCATCCACCACCCTCAGCGGCGGTGAGAGCCAGCGCGTAAAACTTGCCACCGAACTCAGCAAGAAAGATACGGGAAAGACCCTCTACATATTGGACGAGCCAACCACGGGACTCCATTTTGAAGACATCCGAGTCCTCATGAATGTACTCAACCGGCTAGTTGACAAGGGGAACACCGTTATCGTTATTGAACATAACATGGATGTCATTAAGACTGCCGACCATATTATAGACCTCGGACCAGAGGGAGGCTACGACGGCGGCAATATCGTGTTTACAGGGACCCCGGAGGAACTGGCCGCATCCAATAGCGGGCAAACTGCCCCGTATGTCAGAAAAGAACTTGAATCCGGCAAATAGTCAGGCCATCATTACAAAATGCATTCATAGCCTATAATGTCTTTATCATCAAGAACCATCTGCAAATATATGGAGCAGCAATTGTATATATAAAAATTATTTACTATTTTTGTCTATCATAATTATAACAAAAACTGAATCTCATGAAATTAAAATCTTTAGTTCTCACTCTCACCCTGTTAATGGCAGCTGGAGCCAGCTATGCCGACACACAGGTGGTAGCCCATCGTGGCTATTGGAAAGCACCAGGTGTAAAACAAAATGCCGTAGGGTCAGCCCAGAACAGTCTGGCCTCCTACAAGAAAGCTGATGCCCTGAATATTTACGGTTCCGAGATTGATGTCTGGATCAGCACAGACGGTGTAGTCTTTGTCAACCACGACAGGGTATTCAAAGGATGCGAAATTCAGAAATCCACCTCCAAGGAATGCAAAAAAGTTGTTCTGGACAACGGAGAGAAAATGCCTACCTTGAAGAATTATCTCAAAACAGTTAAGAAAGGCAAGTGCCAGCTGGTTTGCGAAATCAAGACCCACAAAGATCCCGAGAGACAAAAGGCCTGTGTAAGTGAAGTTCTCCGTCTAGTCAAGAAAGCCGGACTGGAAAAACGCACCGACTATATCGCATTCTCATGGGATGCTTGCCTCCAGCTCAAAAAAGAAGCTCCTGCAGGTACAGAAATCTATTACCTCAACGGAGACAAAAATCCTCAGGAAATCAAGCAAGCCGGTCTCACTGGCGTTGACTATGAAGCCAAAGTGATGATTAACAAACACCCTGAATGGCTCCAGCAATTCAAGGACCTGGGTTTGAAGATTAATATCTGGACCATTGATGATGCCCAGACTATGAGGCATTATGTGGACAAAGGGGTTGATTTCATCACGACTAATGAGCCCGAACTCTGCAAGACTATCGTAAAGAAGTAAGCATTTACATACTTCCGATTTTTCCTCAAGGCAACCTTCTTATTGTAGGTTGCCTTTATTTTGGATAAATCCTGACAGGAAAACTCATACTTGTCTGGGATGTGACAAACCAGCATATAAGTCCATATAACTGCGGACCATATCACGCCTGTCAAACAATCGCAGGGCTCGCTCTCGGCAAGCAGTCCTCATATTATTTGCCTCAGAACAAACATGGGCTATAGACGAGCATATACCAGCTATATCGCCCCTGTCAAAGACAAAACCCGTGGCAGAATCCACAAGTTCCGGAGATGCCGTACAGTTATACACCACAGAAGGAGTACCACAGGACAGCCCCTCTATTGTGGTCATACCCAAAGATTCCTCATAAGAGAGATTGAGGACTACATCGGCAGCACTGTACAGGCGCGCCATCTCCAACCTGCCTTCCACGCGGCCTATGGCAATAACATGAGGAGGAATCTTGCTGATTTGCTCTTTTGTCAGACCGACCAGAACAAGGGTATAGTCCGGAGGTAACATATCAGCAAGTTTCAGCAAATCGTCCAGACCTTTCTCTGCATGCTTGTCCCAATCAGCGCAAACAGCCATCAGCATATAGGGGGTACGAAGGCCTATGCGCTGACGTGTTGCAGCATCGGTCTCAGATGGTTGGGGCGAAAAAGTCTGTGTATCAATGCCATTGTAAATCACTTTCACAGGATAACTGCCCAAGAAAGACTGTTGTATCATACTTGCCATCCAGTTGGACACTGCGACAAGAGTAACGTCAGGAAGTCCTGAGAACGAAGCTTTCTTGCGACGATAATTACGACGACTGCCATCAAAGACAAGTGACTTGGGATAAGTCCTCAGGCGATGGCAGTTGTGGCATGCTTCCCGCCATTTATAACAATTGGCATAGCTAAAAAAAGGACAATGACCGGTAAACGGCCAACAGTCATGGAGAGTCCACACAATAGGTATATGGCTTTGCTTGAGCCATGCGAACAGCACTTCATAGTTAAGAAAATATCCATGAAAATTATGCAGATGGATAATATCCGGGCGTCTTCTCTCAAGCTGGATTATCAGTTTTCTGGTAGCATTTGTTGAAAGCAAGCCAGCATTATCAAAAATCCTTGAAATAAGAGCATGAGTATACCTGTCTCTCTCACTTCCTATACGCAACAACCCTGAACGACTTTCCGGATGACCACGGCCATAGGCAATGGTACTCCGCCCTCCCTCTTCAAGGAATGCAGCACCAATATCCTCTGCTATATGACCTGTAGAGCCCCAGTTGGCGACTATGTTTATTTGTAACAAGTGCATCTCCTATCGTATTTATTGTTCTTTCAGTACTGACGTATATATATTCATATAAGAGGACACTATATTTGTCTGTTCAAAACGCCGCACATTCTGTTTACCTCCAGCAATCAACTTCTCACGATATGGAGAATCGCTGATAATTCTGAGAAATCCTACCCTGATATCATCGACACTTTGAGGATTGACGTAGCAGACAGCGCCTCCTGAGACTTCTTCAATCGGTTCAATCCTTGATGTCAATACTACACGTCCCGTTGCCTGACCTTCTATGACAGGCATCCCGAAACCCTCATAAAGGCTGGGAAAGGAAATAATGTCGGCATTTCTGTATTCCTGCACCATTTCCACATCAGATATACCTACTTTATTGATATAATCTAAATTATTATCCTTCAGGTCACAAATATCCTGCTGAGACAGCTTGCCGACAATAACAAGACGGCAGGAAATACCACTCAATGCACGGCATACGCGTTGCAAGTTCTTGTTGGGCGTTGTTCCAATATGCAGAACTACTGGACAATCGTGATTAAACTGCTTGGGGGAATAGATATATTCCGGACTGAGCGGATTGTATATTGTTGTCACCTTGTCATCTGACAAAAAGGGAAATTCTTTGAGCAATGCCCTGCGCGTCGTCTCTGAAATACAGGTAATCTGTGTCGCCAGACACAACGGCCAGGTGAACCACAATTTGCGCAGATATGCTTTTTTCCACTTCCTTCCCTCTATCTGCAAAGTTGACAAATCATGGACTGTCAAAACTGTCAGACAGCCCCAGAGAGGCAACACCAGATAGCCGAAAGCTCCAGTGACATGAAACACAACGTGTCTCTTGCGATGGAAAAACATCCAGAGCATATTCACCAAAACGCTCCACGGATTGGCACGGAAACAAGGCGTCTCCATATGTCTCACATCATGAGCTACAGCGAGGCTCTCCTCAACTGGACGGAAAACCTTATGTATGCTATAATAACCAGACCGGATATTACGATATATGTAGTTAATCTGTATTCTGTCTGACATAGTCGGTATTTATAAATAATCCTTTATATGGTTGAAAGTAATCAGTTTCTTTACCATAATTAGAGAAACCTTTAGTTATATTCAACCAACAATACAGCGGCAGCAACAGTACGACGCACAACTTACCATAATTAGGCCTCAACAAAGCCAGCACATAAGGAATAATAAATATCTCCATTACCGAGAAGTACATCATTCCACGGGCAATCAGCTGCTGCCATACCGTACCATTGAACAAGACATAGAACAGTATGCCAATGAAGTACATATTGAAGCTTATATTGTAGAAAGTGTCTTTGTTCTTGATTCTTTGGTCAAAACAAATCAGGATGAGTAGCCAGATCATCTTTCTTGCAAGAGACAGCATAGATACGATTGAAGACACTTCATATGTCCTTAAATTATTGTAGACATCCATCTTGTTGTAAAACTGGTCATCACTAACCAACGGCAGAAGTAACGGCGACAATAAATTGATAATACCAGAAAATGAAATCAACAATGCAACGCCAAAAGCAATGGCCAGATACATGAGTTTTATTTTCTTGCAGCATAAGAGAGCGACAAGGCATAAAAGGGCAGAATGGTGAACATAAAAACCTGTCAGGATAATTATGACAAAAACAAGCCATTTCCTGTCCTGCAGGAAATACAATGCGATGAAGTATAAACCAAGGACAAGCAGCTGACGATTGGTTCCCATATATGGGACTATAATCATGTATAGCAGCATTAGCGATGTAAAAGGCGTTGGCGACAACTTGAATACCCCCCAGAATACCATGACATAAAAAATCAGGGCATGGATAATGAGATAAACAGAATAATTGTCAGTGAATATCCTGATACTCATCATAAACAAGTTGTACAGAGGCTCGAAAGACGCCACATCACCTCTGACCTGTATCTCTTTGAAAAAATTCTCAAAATAAGAAGAATAGGCATCCCAGTCACATCCCGTCTGCCATCGGAACCCATCATGAAAGACCAATAAGGAAAAAGCGAGAATCAGGAAATATATCTTACGCTTTTCAACAATATCCTTGTTGAAAATCTCAATGAGGGACAATATGCTCAGTATGCCTAAAGTAAATATATACATTACCTCTTAACCAGAATCCAAACAGAGGTTCCTATAAATGCAATAAAGATAAATCCCAAGACTATTAATGTTCGTGCGGGGGCGTTTTTCCTTGTTGGAACAACAGCCGGCTCTATCACCGTGAAAACAGGTGTACGCTCTTGTACCTTAGCCTTTGCCAACTGTACTTGCTGAGTTACTTGAGAATAGGTCTGATACTTGAGGTTCATGTCGTTCTCTAATGTCTTCAGTCGCTGTCTTGGCGTCTCAAAGACGACATCTATATGCTTGTCAGCAAATGAGGTGTACTGCTGCTGAGCCTCTTCAAACCGAGTTTTTTCCTCTTGTTGTATCTTCAATGAATAATTCAAGTCACTCTCAGCCTTGGATGTCCTGTATTTAATAATATACTGTTGCAGACGACAGGCAACAGTATCAACCAGAATTGCAGAGACAATGGGATCCTGAGAAACGACAGAAAGCGTTATTATGTCGGTACGTTTATCAACATGGCAAGTTACCATCTTGTTGACAGCTTTCTTTATTGCCATTTGCTTCTCTGTCAAATGTATCACCTCCCTATCCCCTGTTTTGGAATTCACTGCCGTAGCATCTTCAGAGGGACTCCTATGAAACAACGAGAGAAAGAGAGACAGCAATGATGCTTTCTGGTGTTTTTCAAGATACTCATAAAAGGTTATCTTCTTCCCTTGAGCATCCTTCGTAGGAATTTTAACATCAAACAACTCCAACACAAAAGGCGTAGATTCTATGACATTAGGATATATCATCGGATATACAGCATCAACAGAAGAATTGATGCTTCCAAGGTTTAAACCCGCCATAGCTGCAAGCCCGGAGAATTTATCTGACAAACTGTTATTACTCATCTCAGGCGCTAATACTATCTGAGACTTATAGGTATTCGGGATACTCAATGCAAAAATGGCACCGATAACCATAGCAATAGCACAAGAGATTAAGTATTGTCTTTTGTGCTGCCATAAGGCTTTGACAATTTTCGTGAGATCTATTTTATCTTCCACTTCTAACGTTTTCATCTTAAATTCTGTGATAAACATTATTTCAATGCAGATATCAACACCGCTCCAATCGTTGCAACCGTACTTGCGGCAGCAATCCATAATGATGTTCGGTGAGTATTATCTTTTTTCTCCCCTTTTGCCGGAACGACGATTTCACATCCTGGCATAATCTTTCCTTTAGACGCACGGCTAACCTGACCATTGGCATAAACAATATATGTCTGACTCTTCTTGCCAGTTTTACTTATACCGCCAGCCTGATTAATATAATAAAGCCATTTTTCCCCATTTATATATGAAACCGTATTCGGGAACAGCACCTCTCCGCTGATTTTAATTGTATTATTCATCTGGGGAATAAAAATTGAATCATTTTCCTGAAGGACAATATCATCGCTTGATTTGGGGGAATTTAAAGCCTTTTTCAGGTTTATTCCTATACGATAATCATTTTCCTGCATCGAATTCTGAATAGCCAGGGAATCATGTTTTGTTATAGCCACCTCAAGTTTTCTACGTTTCAGGTCCTCTTCCTGGCTGGATATCCTGCGAATCAGTTGGGCATCAAAAACGGAAGCCTTATTTGTCAACCCTCCAGCGCGATTAATGATATCACTGATACGTTCCTCTTTATTGGACAGCACATATTTCCCTGCATATTTTACCTCACCTGCTATTATCACCGATTTCTGCTCCTGGTAATCAGGGCTTCGATGGATAGTTACAATATCATATGGCTGCAACTTGAAACCAGTCTCACCCTCAATAACTAATCCGTTACTCAAGGTTAGAGTATATATCTTAGCAAGTTTGTCTTCTTTAGGATTATCTTCATTTGAGACTATTCTCCTTGCTACTTCCACATTAACCAGAGATGCCGTTTCATTCAACCCTCCTGCTTCTGTAATCAAATCCTCTACAGTCTCACCCTCTGCATAAGGATATTTACCCGGGAAAAAGACTTCACCATAAATGGAGAGCTGGCGCGCTTCATTCAGTTTTTCCGTAGAATTGATTATCAGTTTATCCTCATTCTTCAATATAACATCGGGGATTTCACCATTAACTATCGCATTGAGGTTTATTGTCGTTGTCTGGAGAGTACGATCCGGTTTCATTCTGTGCAGGACGGCACGGGCCATAAAAGCATTCTCAAGCAATCCGCCAGCCTGTTCTACCAAGGTCTTTACGCTGGTAACTTTATCACCAAGTTTATACTGTCCTGGGCGGAAAACAGCACCACTGACAGTAACAGTGTTTTTGTAGCGCTCAATCACAGGACTAATTACTACATCATCACCATCCAGAAGACGGAACGAGCTGAAATCCCATTCGTCAACATTATGTACCGTCAGGCCATCGTCACTCTTGCGTTCTACACGAACAGTCTTTTTGTATGCATCACCTGTAAAACCTCCCGAAAATGCCAGAAGTGATTTTAAGCTCTCGTCTTCCTTCATTTCATAATACATTGGGCGCTTAATCTTGCCTTCAGCCTTCACGAGACTCTTATAAGGTCCCACCAGAATAACATCATTTTCCTGAAGCATAACATTTCCCGACAAGTTTCCTTTCAGTATATAATCGTAGATGTCAACCGTCGTAATAATCTTTCCGTTACGACTTACCTTCACATCACGCAGTGTACCTATGTTATTCACACCCCCAGCCATATACAGGGCGTTGAACACCGTAGCGAAGGCCGACAAGGTATAGGTTCCTGGTACAAGGACCTCACCCATCACATTCACTAAAATAGTCCTTGACTGGCCTAAAGCCAATTTGATAGAAGAGCCCTGATAATAACCGTTAATCTTTTGTTGTATTTTAGCTTGAGCACTGCTCACTTTCAAACCAGAGATATTTATAGGACCTATTTTTTCAAGAGTAATCGTCCCGTCTGGTGAGATTTTGTGTTTTGTGCTCTTTTGTGACAATCCATAAATATCCAGGATAACCTCATCGCCAGGTCCCAGCACATATGATGCCGGTGTAGCTACATTCATATTAGGTTCAAAGGATAAGTTCTTGGAGCGGAATATATCATGACCAAAGATTTTAATTGTATCTGCTGACTTTTCATACTCGGCCATTTCTTCTTCCGATTTTGACTCACCGTTGGAAACCCTGGAACGGTTGATCTCATCTGTTGAAGTCTCGGAGGAGAGCGAATTACTGCTCTCGTACCTGCTCTTCAACCTCTGAAACTGTTGCTGGGTAACTCCACGCTTTATCAAGTCGGCTGCTATTTGTTGCTGACTTACCCCTTTGGAGTTCTGATTTTTCACATACTCGACAATCTGATCATCTGTCATCTGAGCTATCGCACTGACACAGAAACATATCAGAGAGAAATAAAAAACTGCTATCCTTTTCATCTGTCAAATTGTATAGTCATTTTTTTAACCATTTATCGGCAAATACCTTCATCCAGTATCCACCTATCACGGACCGGCCAATAAAAGCCTCATATTTTCCCGTTTTTGTATCATGCCAGTCACTCAACGGCACTCGCGATGTCGTTTCGTTAATATACAGATATAACGGATCTATTAACGCATCAAAATCTTCCTGCTTATCTGCCATTGTAGCTGTCCACATTATCCAGTCACTCTTGGTATAATCCTTCCGGCAATCCAAAGGCAAACCGTATTTATTCTGATGCTTCAGATAATAGGCAATTTCCATTGGCATCACCTTAGAAGAGAATACTCTCGTCTGCCATATTTTATCCCATATCATATTATACTTTTGACTCCAAGTGGAATCTCTGTCATAAGCCAAGCGATAATGATCTTTTTCAAATGCACTCTTCTCCCATTTAGAAGCCATGTGCCGGGCTATCTTATAGTATTTTTTTGCCTCATTGGCAAGACCTTTCATCTCTGCCATCTTAGCATACCCCGTAATACCCATTATCGCCTTGACTGCAAGGTTGCAATTATGAGCCCAATGACCGGCGAAGTCATCTGTACACAACTGGTTGGAAGGATCTTGACCGTTTTCCACAAGATAGTTGTTCCATTGGGTAAGTATGTCCCAGTATTGGTCAGCATAATCAGTATTCCCGTCCAACATACTCAACATGGCAGTCAGAATAATCATGTTTCCTGACTCTTCAAGCGGCATGTCTCCACCATAGGTCTGTCCGTTCGCAATGGGATATGTTCCTATATCGTGTGCAGCAAATGGCTTTTGCCAAAGCGCTTTTCTTGTATATTCAAATATACTTGTCATCATGGCTTTCTGCAATGTCGGATTGTAAGCCAGAAACAGCGGAGCAGAAGGATAGGTAAGGTCTACCGTATTGACACTTCCATTGGAATTATTCTCCTTGGAGAAAAACAACAGATGGTTCTCGTCATCTTCAAACAGTTTGTGGGCGGCTATGACTAATCTGTAACAGCCCGACAGTATTTCAGCATATTTTGTTCCACCTGATTTCATGCCATCATCATAGATAACCTGGTCCTGCTTCTTACATTTACTCATGATATCTTGATAATTGTCCTGAAATTTATCAAAGCAGTCAAATATTGACACTTTGCCTTGATGTGCCCAATAGGCCTTGTATTGTTTGTTGAAGTATTCAATGTCTCTTACTTCATCATAGCCAATCATCATGAAACATGATTTTGGTGTCTGGGTCACGGCACCAAAATCATGCATATAACTTAATCCAGTAAGCTGGAGGGCTTTTTCTGAAACAATACTGTCGGCCGTTGTTATCAACTTACCATCTGCTATAATATGCTGGATGGTTTTCTGATATGGAGCTATGCCCAGCTGACCATTTGCTCCAGACATATAGAAATATCCCCAGTTAATACACACATCGTCTCCCTTTTTCTTTAACACAGGTTGTTCCAAAGTGCCGGATTTAATATAGCTCTGACCATTTTCGGTTAAGAGTAAAGAAGTGGATACGGGTTCAATGTCACCATATACATTATCCATTGCCATCTCAGGTGTTGCTATTATATAGAACTGCACCTTATGGGGTTTTCCATCACAGGAACGAACCTGATATGATATATAGTTGACTGGCGACGACAGCAAATCCAAATCATTTACAATCATTGGAGCAGTAAAAACCAAATCTAAATCTATTGGACCGCACTGGAAAGAATAATAAGAACTCGTAGCCATTACGGATGTTTTACGCTGAACGGCTGTCAGCATATTGCTTGAGCGGTTGATGTATTTCTTGAAAATACCAAAATCAGCATATGAGCCACCAAGTGTATTGTGGCAATGTATAGATAAGACATTCGTTCCCTTATGCAACAGTTTTTTCTGTTCTGTGCTAAGAGTTAGTTTCTGATTCCTCTTCCACGAATAACCCGTATCGTGGATTTTCGTACCATTAAGGAATATTTCACAAACGTCATCATGAGAGTATCTTATCAGGAAGTGATTATTGAGTTCTTCTTCTGTAAGATTAAATTTGCGTCGGATATAGATGTCGGTATTATCTCCTTTCCAGAGCGTATGAGTCCTTCTTCGTACCCTGTCACCGAAAGCTCCTTGTCCTTTGGGCCAAGCGGAATCATCAAAGTCCTCAGTACTCCAACCTTCTCCAGGATAAGTGTTCGTATAGGGAGCAGTCCAAGCTACTTCATCTGCCAAGGGCAAAATTGTTTCCAGTATTTCCCTATTGTCCCTCCCCATAAAATGGTAAGCTGTACCATCCACACGCAGTATGCCCATGAGGGGTTTGTCTGCTCCTGTCCAATGTTTTGTAGGTCCCTGCTGCAGGTTATCAAATGGCGACCATATTGAAAAATACGGATCATTAACTACTAACGGCACAGCAGGCAAACGGAGAGCAGTCGGTTTATAGGGCTTGAATGTCTCAGGCGTCTGCGCTGAGACGACAAGACCACATAATAGACAAAGAGCAAGGAAGAAAAATTTCATCATCAATTACTTTTATTTGAGTCTCATTGCAAATCCGCCACCGGGAGCCAAATGTACTTTAACTTTGCCCTCAGATATCTTCATCTCCTTTTTCACATAATCTTGTGCAAACTTGGTTGCATTCGGTCCGTCAATGAATGCTTCTACGGTTCCCGTCATTCTGCCAGTGAATGACAAGTCCAGAGTCAAGTCTCTTGCATTCCAGTTGGTCAATCCACCGACATACCACGTTGACCCACTCCTGCGGGCAACAACGACATATTCGCCCACCTTGCTGTCCATAGGCACAGTCTCATTCCAGACAACAGGTATAGATGCTATAAAGTCAGTGCACTCAGGTTCTTTCTCATAGTGGGTCGGGCTGTCACACAGCATATTCAACGGAGAGAAGAATACCACATATTCACCCAGCTGATGACATCTTGTACCTTGACTCATCGGCTGAGTATTGTTCGGACGATATGTTGACTTGGTCCCATTCAGCATAGCACCCTGAGTATAGTCCATTTGCCCGGAGAGCATACGAAGGAACGGGACTTCAACATCATATTGTACCTGATTATAGGTTTCCATCGTACTCCATTTGTTTTGTTCCTGACCATTGACACCTTCAAAGTTAAGTACATTGGGATATGTCCTGTTCAGTCCGGTAGGCTTGTATGTCCCATGGAAATCCATCAGTAGGTGATATTTGGCGCCCATCTCAGCAGCACGTCTGTGGAATTCCACCATCTTGGCATCATCACGGTTCATAAAGTCCACCTTGAAACCTTTTACACCCATTTCGCTGTAGTGTTTACATACATGCTCCATATCGCGGTCAAATGCGTAGCAGCCTGCCCAAAGGATGATTCCCACATTCTTTGTTCCTGCATACCGGATAATTTCCTTCAGGTCTATCTCTGGTACAATTTGGAAGAGATCTGCCTGTTTGTTTACAGCCCATCCCTCATCCAGAATAACATATTCTATGTTTTTCTTGCTTGCGAAATCAATATAAGCCTTGTAAGTCTCTGTATTGACGCCTGTCTTGAAGGAAACATTGTATATACCCCAATTGTTCCACCAGTCCCATGCCACTTTTCCTGGCTTAATCCATCCTGTGTCACCTACGCGATTAGGTGACGCAAGACGATAAACCATGTCATTATTCATCAGCTGTTTGTCTTCCGTTGAAACACTTATAATACGCCAAGGGAACTTTGCCTCTGCCTTACTCTGAACGAGGAAACTCTCCCGGGACAGCACAACCTCTTCCAGGTTGTTGTGTCCGCCATTCTTCTCCTCCTTGGGATATGGCGCATAGTTGGCACTCAGCATGGTCTTTCCTTGGGCATTATACAGATACATTCCCGGATAGTTCTCATTGTCGGCTTCAGTAATTGAAATTTTCATACCCATGTCAGCATCAACCAAGACAGGCAAAAAGGATAATTGTCTGGAATCCAACTCCGACAATCTCACATATGTATTCACATTCTCAAAAGAGTTCCAGTATTGTTTTTCAAAACCACCATCTTCTCTAACATACGGTACCCATATCTTCCAATCCTTGGCAAAATTAAAATCCGCCTGTTCATTAAGTACCTTGAACTCTTTTTTTGCTGTAGAGACAAAACGGTATGCCACACCTTCGTCATAGGCACGAACCTCAATATTAAAACCCTCTTTAAAACGCAGTATCATTGCATTGTAGTTATCCTCTACAACATCCTTCTTGTAGAACAGAGCTTTTATTTCGCCCTGATGACTTTCCTTTCTTGCTGATATCAGCCGGGAATTAATCCCATAAGCCTTACCTCCTTCAACTTGCATACTGATTTGGGAGGGATTCATCAACTGGCAGCTGTCCTTAAAAACACTATATGTGATTGTCTCTCCTATGCTGAGGGAAATCTTCAGTGTAGCATCCGGAGAACACACTTCATATTGTTTCATGGCACAAATCGGCAACAATGAAACCATTGACATCATCAAACAAACTAATCTTTTCATATCTATAATCTATTATTGTTACTATTTATAATATATAATTGACAAAGATACAAAATTATTGTCCAATAACGTTTTTATCAGGGAAAAACTCTTTTTCCACGCCGTAGCCGGCATATAAAAATGGGGCTTGTCTCACGACAAACCCCATCAAAATTAATTACCTAACTTTATGATTACTATGAAAAAAAGTCTCTTCTTGTTTTTCTGATTACAAAGTTACAAGTTTTTTGGAAAAAACAAACAAAAACAAAAAAATATTTCTCCCGTTCAAAAATAATCCTATATCATTTTCACCTAAAACTATACCATATCACTCTCGATTCCATCGTTGGGAGTATTTTTACTACCACAAATATCAACATTGTGCATTCCCATTAGCATATTTGTTATTAACTTTACATCATCATTCAAACGAACAGAAGCAAAAGACCCTACAATGACTCGCC
>ONKB01000131.1 GCA_900318305.1 uncultured Prevotellaceae bacterium
CTGTTATGGTGTGTGGCGTAACTGCCTGGAAAATCAGCGAGATAGACCATTGAAAAGGCACCAAAATGGAAGCAAAATGAGCGTCCGTTTCTAAGGCTTGAAAACACTAAAAATGCCCTGTTTTGTCCATTTTTGTACTTTAAAGTACAAAAATGGACAAAAATTTTGAGTTTCAAATGTAAAATGTTAACGTGTAAATCTAAACAAGGTAATTGTCGGGAGAATAGCGGTATTATTGCTTAAGAACTTGAATAGTAGTAAGATGGAGCTAATGCATCTGTGTCAATCTTTGATGAATAATTTGTCCTGATAAACACTCGATAAAAGCATGAGCAGTCAAATCACAAAGAAATTTCTTATGAACAGACTTATGACAAAAATATATTGAACCAACGTTATTGATAGATTGTCAGGACAATCTTTCTGGGTCCTCCATAATCTCTGAACTCACAAAAGTATATTCCTTGCCATGTGCCTAAATTGAGACGGCTGTCTGTAATTGGAATGTTGATGCTGACTCCGAAAAGCGAACTTTTGGCGTGTGAGGGCATATCGTCAAGCCCCTCCAGAGTATGAGCATAATATGGTTCACCTTCTTTCACCAGATGGTTTACTATCCTTTCCAAATCACTCCTGACATCTGGGTCGGCGTTTTCGTTGATAGAGAGTCCGCACGAGGTGTGTTTGACAAAAATATTGAGCATCCCTGTCTGAGGTAAAGGTCTTGGGAGGTGTTCCAAAATGTCCCTGGTGATAAGATGCATCCCACGAGGTTTACTGTCAAGAGTAAATTCAAACTGTTGTATCATTCTGCCTGATAACTTACAATTATAATAGTTTGGTGCTCTGTGTGTTATAGACGGAGCATCGCTATTCTAATGTATATTCTATGGTGTTGACAACGCGTATGTTTTTGATGTAAGGTGTGTTGGCATCACGGTTGTCTATAGATATCTGTCCTTGAGAAGCATTGCGGATGCTGCCTAACTTGCATTGGGAATCCTCGGCGAATTTCTCTGCTGTGATGCGGGCATTGCGTGTTGCCTCCTCAACCATCTCTGGTTTAATCTTGTTAAGACCAGTGAATTCATATACAATGTTGTTGCTACCATATTCTTCGCTTACAAGAGCAATACCCTGCTTCATAAGTTGAGTCTGTCTTCTCATCAGCATGCGCACTTGGTCAACATTGTTGCTGGTTACTGTGATAACACTGGTGGCCTTGTATCTGTAGTTCATGATTTCGTTTCCATAATTGTCTGCCTGACGGTCGGTGATAGTAGGGGGATTGATGCTGATTTCGCTGTCAGTAATGCCTGCTTCCTTTAAGAAAGCTACTACTTTCTGGTTCTTCTTCTCAAGTAATCCGTACATTTCAGCGGGGTCATTTCCTAACTCTTTATATATGAGTGGCCATGTGACTTTGTCGGCCTTGACCTCACGCTCAGAGAGTCCCTTTACGGTGACACTGCGGTCTAATTTCTTAAAACTGATGAGTCCTGAGCGGATTGTAATTCCAAACAATATGATGCTTAGGGCAATAATGATTGATGCGATGATATTTGTTTTCATATTCGTAAAACTATTAATTGATATTTATTTTAGCTTGTTCCATACCCATAGTACGAGGACGGCGCCTACAGTAGCTGTTACCAGTTCGCCGATGCGACCGGTTGTCGTGATACCCAAAAATGAGAAAACCCAGCCTCCGACACTGCCGCCAATAATGCCGAGTATGAGGTTCACAAGGCAACCCTTGCCAGAACCACTGGTGAATTTAAAGGCTATGAAACCTGCGAGGATACCTATAATAATACCTGTAATCATATGCTTAGAAATTACGTTTATCTGACATATAATTTCTTGGTGATGCCGTTGACCTTGACGATATAGATACTTCTTTCTGGTACACGGAATGTGTTATGCCCGGGGGCAGCCAATTGTATCATCTCTTCTCCCTTCAGGTTCACGATACTAACTGCGCTCTGTTCTGTGGCATCAACGCATATGTCTGAACCTCTTGAATAGATAATAGCCTTGTCTGCTTTTTGGCATACTTCGCGGATACCTGTCGGTTTTAATTGGATTGTATTCTTGGGTTGTAACCCTTCTGGCGTACATGCTATGGGCAATGTAATGGTACGAGTAAAGACATTCCCGAATCGATCGGTTATCTTGATGTCAAGGGTACTCGTCGGACTACTGGCTATTACTTTGAACATATGGTGGGTGGCCCAGCTTGCCATCTCGTCACTGATGTTCGTTGATTTCAACCGTCTTGGAATGTCACAGGTGATGACGTGGTAAACATCCTGGGTGAAACACTGTTTCACGTTCTTTTTAATGCCATTCTCAGTCACCTCAATGGTCCACTCAGGGTCATAATTGAAAACATTCAATAATACGGTGTTGTCCTCAAACTCTGTATTGGGATTATTGTATGAATGCCCGGCAGCGGGAAGGAGCGGGTATGTCTCATCGTTGTTGTACACTTCGCGCCATGTGTTGACGTCGATAACACGGAACTGTGTGCCGTCTTCATTAGGTTCGGCATTTCGCCATATCCATTCATAGTCCTTGTCGTTGATACTTACAACAAGGTAGCCGCCAGGTGCTCCGTCACTGCAGTTGAGGTGTCCGCTGTATAAGCCTGCCCAGTATAAGTTTCCTCCAATACAACCGACAGAATGTTCATAGATGTTGGGGTATTCTGACGGTGTGCAGTTATAGTATTTATGACGGTGTCCGCTGAATATCTCTACTTTCTCGAATCCTTTCAGCAAATTGCATATCTGATAAGTTCCGCCTCCTTCGGTTCTGGGGCGCAGGGCATAGGTGTTGCCAGAACCATTGACTCCCCATAGTGGAGCGTGAAGGCATAGAAATACTGGCGTTGACTTGTCAACATAGCTCAAATCTTTTCTCAGCCATTCCATCTGGTCTTCGGTGACATAGGTGTCATAGTCCCGATTGCCCACTATGCCGGTTTTGTAGCTGGCTCCTTCTGTGTATGTGTTTTTGTAGACTATGTTATCAAGAAACACATAATGAATACTTCCAATGTTCATGGAGTAATATTCTGGTCCTAACGCTGTTCTGTATGTCTTGGCAGCCTCGTAGTCAACATTTTCGCTGTAAGGTGTGGCGCCATTATTATCGTGATTGCCCATGGTCGGGAATATCATCATGGGGTAGCCGTCGGATACATTTTTGGTTATGAACGTCGATGGATTGAAATTGTACTCATACCAATACTCGTCAAAGACTTCATCTCCAAGAAAGATGCTGTAGATGGGTGTTGAACCGGCATCAAGAGCCTCCTGCTTAATACGCGGAATGAAATGGGTGCTGTATAGTTGCAAATCGTTGGTCTGTCTCCCGCAGAGCTGGGCATCGGCCACAAAACACATAATATGGTTTGTGTTGTTTACTGCCTTCAGACGAAAATTATGTGTTTCGTTTTTGTCTGTGCTGTTTGGGTAATTAAATTTGTGCCAATAGGGAGGGAAAATTTTCTCACTGGCTGTTGTCTTATAGTTCTCATACATCATGAAACCCGATGGCATTGTGATGTATATTATACCGCTTTTTTTGTCTGATTCAAAAGAATAATTGCCGTTCTCATCCGTAAGGGTAATGTTGAAGCCGTCTGTGACGAGAACATCGGGTATGCCAACTGACGATGAGACATATACACGCCCGGATATTGTGGCGTTGGCACTGATCCTACCATTGTTTAGCAGGATGCTTGCAAATGTAATGAATGTTAAGAGTAAATACTTGTTCATAGCTATTAAAAGAGCTTGTTTATACAAAGTTACGTAAAAACTGTAGATATGCATAACCTTCAGTCTGCAATAATTTATATTAATATGAAATATGGTTTTTATGTTTTTGACATTCAGGATAATTCAGGCATTTTCCCTTGTTTATTACTTTGTCATTTGAGATGGAGTGACAATCCCTCTGGGGACATGAGAGGTTGAGTGATACATTTCCCTTAGTTCTTAGGAGCGTTTTACATTGATGGGAAAAGTTTTTGATAAAAAATATTTTTGAATGGATTAAATTGACTAACTTTACATTGAAAAATAGTGTAAAATTAATTGTTGTGAAAATGAATTATAAATCATTGGTTTTAAGCTTATTCCTGAGTTCAATCAGTTTCTGCTATTCCCAGAATGCACCGTCCGAACCATATACGTTGGGGCCAAAAACTCCTGAGAACGATTTAATAAAACTGCGCTATGCTATGGATACTTCCGTGAAGAATTCTGAGCGGAAAATGGTTTTGCGGAAGATAGGGGACACTGGAACGTTTTTAGGCATGATGTATGCCGGTAAGTATCTCGATGATGCTTCCTTGGGAAAAACAGCTGCCCAAACAGTGGCCGCTATTGCTCTGGCTCATCCTGAATATAATGGAGTCAATACTCGCCAGCTCCTTCGTAAGGCACAATTGTCGCTATCTGGCAGTATGCGAAAGAAGTTGCAGGATTATATTGCCAACTCCTGTGAAGTAGGTTTCGTGTCAATGTTCAACGGCAAGGATTTGTCAGGTTGGAAAGGTCTTGTGGGAAATCCTATAAAACGTAGCCAAATGACATACGATGAGCTTCTTAAGGCACAGGAAAAAGCTGATGCGACTATGCGTCAGGACTGGAAGGTTGAAAATGGATTGTTAACATATGTGGGACATGGCTATGATAATATCTGCACCATTGGTGAGTATGGCGATTTTGAAATGTATGTTGACTGGGCATTAGATCCTTCCGGTAAAGAGCCAGACGCAGGTATTTATTTGCGTGGTACACCTCAGGTACAGATTTGGGACACAGCACGTGTCAATGTAGGTGCCCAGGTCGGTTCGGGCGGGCTTTACAACAATAAGAAATATGAGAGTAAGCCGACTTCTGTGGCTGATAATAAAGTGGGCATATGGAATAGTTTCTTTATCAGAATGAAGGGTGATAAGGTGACCGTGTTGCTCAATGGCGTGAAGGTAGTGGACGAAGTCCCTCTGGAGAATTACTGGGATCGTAGCCAACCGATATTTCCCGTTGAGCAAATAGAACTTCAGGCACACGGAAGCAAGGTTTATTATAGAGATATTTATATCAGAAGATTAGAAAAATAAAACATAATACGTTATGAAACAGAACAGACGTACTTTTCTGAAGACGATGGGTGCAGCAGGATTGTTTACCATCGTTCCTCGTAAAGTCCTTGGTGGTAAGGGGTATATTGCCCCAAGTGATCAACTCACAAAAGGAATTATAGGTGTTGGTGGCATAGGACGCTCCACATATCATTTTAACAGTGACGACAGATGTCGGTTGATATCTGTCTGTGATGTGGATAAGGGCCATTTGCAGAAAGCCCTTGACCTGGGTAAGACAAAACTTAACCTTGAACTGACTCCGTATCACGATTTTCGTGATTTGATTAAAGACCCTGACTTGGATATCGTGCATATCGCTACTCCTCCTCACTGGCATGCTCTAATGGCTGTTGAGGCAGCAAAAGCGGGGAAAGATATCTGGTGTGAAAAGCCTTTCACACGTACTATCGGCGAGGGCAAAAGAGTAATAGAGGCGGTTCAACGTTACAACCGGATTTTAAGATTGAACACTTGGTTCCGTTTCAAGGATACATTCTATGGTCTCGGGACAACTGTCCAGCCTTTGAAGAAACTCGTTGACAGTGGCATGCTGGGATGGCCTTTGAAGGTTACTGTGTCAGGAACAACGGGATTTACCTGGAAATTTTACTGGGTAGGAAAAGACAACCTTGAACAACAGAAAGTTCCTGCTGAGCTGGATTATGACATGTGGCTTGGACCGGCTCCGTTTAAGCCGTATAATGCCCACCGTGTTCATCAGACTTTCCGCGGTTACTGGGACTATGACGGTGGAGGTCTTACCGATATGGGGCAGCACTATCTTGATCCTGTACAATATCTTTTGGGAAAGGATAATGATTTTCCTGTAAAAGTGGAGGTTGATGCGCCACAGCAACACCCTGATGCAGTCGGTATATGGCATAAGATAACATATACATACGAAGATGGCTGTCAGATTGTTCTGGAAGGAGAAGGCTATGAGAGCAAGACAAAGACTCCTTATATAGAAGGTCCTAAAGGAAAAGTTTACAAAGGATTTGAGTGTACTATTCCCGACATTATGAACAAATTGGCGGAATATCCTGATCCTGAGCCCCAGAGAACTGATTTTGTTGACTGTGTCAAGACCCGTCAGAAATTTGCCCTCAATGAAGTTAATGGTCATCATAGCTGTACGTTGGTAAATATGGCTGCTGTGGCTTTGCGTTTAGGCAGAAAAGATCTGAAATTTGATCGTCAGACTCAGACCTTTATTGGTGACGATACTGCCAACGCATTAATTAACCAGCCGATGAGAGGTCCTTGGAAAATATAATTTCAATGTCTAATTATTAAGAATCAAAGATGAAAACTATCAAGTTATTAGCGATATTTCTCCTGTTGTTGTTTGTTCAGAATATCTATTCTCAGACAGACAGCCGTAACAGGACAAAGGAAACCATTGTTCAGGACTGTTTGGCACAGTTGCCGGCAAAAAATCTGAAATCGTTGAATCAGGTATCCTCCGAGATTGCCGTAACAGGTAAAGAGGGTATGGAGATGCTGGTGGGTATGATGCTTCCCGCTGACCAGGCTAAGAATGCTACTTTTGAGTATGCCATTGACGGTGTAGTCAGTTATGTCTCATCACAGAAGAATTCCTCATTAAGGGCAGGCGTCCAGCAAGGCCTTATGTCGGGGTTTGTTAAGTGTTCAGATAAGGTAAACCGAGCCTTCTTAGTGAGCGAGATGGCAAAGATAGCAACAGCAGATGATGCTGCTTTCTTTGTGGACTTGCTCTCAGATGCCGACCTGAAGAATGCTGCTGTCAGTGCTCTGGCAAGCATCAAAGGTACGGATAATGTCATATCCAGTCTGATAAAGAATAACACTGCTCCCAAGGCAGAGTTGGCTTATCTGGCATATATGAAGAAACTGAGAGGCGTTGAGGATAACCTGTTGTCGTGGACCAATGGAGCTGACGAAAAGACGCTGACCTCAATATACAATGCTTTGACAGTATGTGGTGGTGAAAAGTCTGTCAAGACCCTTGAGACTGCCGCAAAACTGAAGAATTTTGAGAATGATCCTACTGGTGCAACTGATGCTTATCTGCAGCTGCTGAACAATTATGAAAACAATACTGTTGTGTTGGCTGCGGCTAAATCATTGCTTAAGTGTAACCGACCTGCTGTCAGGTGTGCCGGACTGACCCTCTTGCTGAAGAAAGACAAGCCAAATGCTGCCAAGAACATACTTGTTTCATTGAAAGACGATTGTGCGCAATATCGTAATACGGCATTGGGTTTGGCCAAAGAAGTGGCAGGAGAGGATATTTTCTCCACGGTGGTTGCCAAAAGGGCTGGTAATAGCGCTACTATAGATATTGTAAGATGGCTTGGCAATAATAAGCGTACAGACCAACTGGATTATGTTGTCAAGGTAATGCGTCAGCATAGTGACTCCACTCTGACACGTGCAGCTATAGAGGCTGCTGGTAAAATAGGTGGGGAGACAGCGTTAACGGCCCTAATAGGCGAGCTTTCCGGGAAATATGCCCCAGATGCCAAGAATGCGTTGCTCGCATACAATGGTAAGATAAATGAGGGTATATCCAAAGCACTGGCTTCTTCAGATAAAAATATTGTGAAGCATGCCTTAGAGATAGCCTCTACCCGTCATATATATAATACATACAGTACAGTATTGGGACTGACCAATTCTTCTGACGCAGATATAAAGAAATGTGCATATAAATCGCTGTCAGGTGTTTCTGCAACAGGCAATTTTGAGGAACTATGTAAACTGATGGAGAGTACGTCTGATACTAAGATAATAGGTTATCTGCAGTCTGCGACCAAGAATGCGATTAAGCCTTTGTCTGCCGAGGAGCAGTACAATCTTGCAGATAAACACATCGCAAAGACTACAAGACCGTCGTTGTATTATCCATTGCTGGCCCAGGTAGGCAATAAAAATGCTGTTAATAAACTGAAATCTGAGTACATCAACGGCAACGCTCGTGAAGCGGCATATAAATCTCTGCTTCAGGTAGATAATATTGTGGTGGCTGATGTGTTGTATAATATTGGCAAAGACGATGATGCCAAGAAGGATGAGGCATTGGGACGCTATCTGACGCTGATTCGCAAGTCAAGAAATAATTACATGGCAAAATATTTGCTTTACAAGAAAGCTCTTGACCTGAATCCTGCAAGTGATGTTGTCAAACGCAATGCACTTGATTATTTGGCTGACTGTCCCTGTCTGCCTGCAATGGTATTGGCTTCCAAATATTTGGATAAAGAGGCTACTGCTCTGAAGGCGGCTACTACAGTAAAGACAATTGCTGCTAAAACAAAATCCCTGCAAGGTGGCATTATGGTAAAGAGCATACTCAATAAGGCTCTGGATGTGTTTAAGGCACAGGCCAATAATGCTGACGCAGGATATGCCGTAGATGAAATCAATGGTCAGATACTTCCTAAGTTCGTCAATGAGGGCTATGCCGAAGTTAAACCCGTTGTTGATGCAGAGAAAATAATACTGGGTGACAAAGTTTATGAGAATTTTGAATTGTACCTTGAATGGAAATCCACTGGTGATGCTGTTCTGGATTTGCGTTCAATGCCTCAAGTTATGTTAGGCAAGGACATCATTTCAGTTAATGCGAGTCAAGCTACGGCTCAGGTTAATACAATAGGATGGAATGCTTTGGCTATTAAAGTTGTCAATGACCGTCTAAGTGTTGAGAGTAATGGTGTTACTCTCATTGATAATTTCATCATGAAGAATACTCCTGAGACAGCTGCGTTACTCAATGAGGGTTTTCTGGATGTGCTGAAGAAAAATGGTAATTTTGATATCCGTGATGTATATGTCAAGGAATTGCCGTCAACGCCAATATACAAGCTTACTCCAGATGAGGCCAAGGCGGGATTTGAGGTTCTATTTGACGGAAGGAATCTGGATAAATGGCAGGGTAACCTGACTGATTATGTTCCTCTTGATGGAAATATCTATGTTAGTGCAAAATATGGTGGTACAGGTAACTTATATACAAAGAAAAAATACAGCGATTTTATCTACCGCTTTGATTTTTGTTTTGACGAACCTGGTGTGAACAATGGTATAGGAATTCGCACGAATATCGGTACTGATGCTGCTTATGATGGCATGGAAATACAAGTGCTGGATCATGACGATCCCATTTACAAGGGCCTGCATGATTACCAAAGACATGGTTCCGTATATGGTATAATCGTTCCAAAACATATCATATTTGACAAGGTGGGTACTTGGTACTCAGAAGAGATTCGTGCAGTGGGTGATCATATTACGGTAACCGTTAATGGTGATGTTGTCCTTGATGGTAATATCCGCGAGGCTTGTCAGGGACACAATGTTGCCCCTGACGGTGGCAAGACGAATCCTTATACCGTCGACCACAAAAACCATCCAGGTTTGTTCAATAAAGATGGTTACATCAGTTTCTGTGGACATGGTGTAGGTGTGAAATTCCGTAACGTGAGAATACTTGACTTGAGTAAATCCAAAAAGAAAAAGAGATAATGAATTCAGGTGATTCGCATTTGCCGGCTTCGATTATTGCTATTGGGGCCGGTAATCGCATGAAAACATATATGCACTATCTTGAGGAACACCCTCAGGAGGTGCGTCTTGTTGCTGTTGTTGACTGCAATGAATTGCGAAGGAATCATCTCGCTGATAAGTTCGGGGTAAGCCAGGATAATCGTTTTGCCGACTATGAGACTTTTTTCCAGAATCCTGTTCCTGCTGATGCTGTGTTTATCTGTACACCCGATGACGAACATTTCCGTCCTTGTCTTCTTGCTGTACAGCATGGTTATAACGTACTTTTGGAAAAGCCCATAGCGCAGAGCTATGAAGAATGTCTCATATTGGACAAAGCGGCAAAAGAAAATGGCGTGGATGTTTGTATCTGTCATGTCATGAGGTATTATCCATGCTATGTTAAGATTAAGGAAATTGTTGATAGTCATGAACTTGGAGAAATAATTGCCATCCACCATACAGAGCGGGTTGGGATGGACAGAATGACACATAGCTACGTGAGAGGAAAGTGGAATCGCAAGGCACTATCTAACGATATGTTTACAGCGAAGTGTTGTCACGATGTTGACTTCATCCTATGGCTGTTAGGTCCTGATGTCCATTGCAGAAAAGTTAGCTCTTTTGGTTCGTTGAAATGGTTTAGAAAAGAGAATGCTCCAAAGAATTCCTCGGAACGTTGTGTAAACTGCATCATGGAGAAAGACTGTCCCTTTTCTGCGGTTGACTTGTATTGGCGTAGGAGAGAATGGATCCGTAATATAGATGTATACAACGGTGAATCTAAGGAAGACGCTATTACGAGAGAACTGAAACAGGGCGAAATTGGTCGTTGTGTGTATCACTGTGAGAATGATGTGGTGGATCATCAAAGTGTGCTCATAGAGATGGATAATGATATTACCGTGGATATTAACATGGATTGTTTTACTTTGAGCGATTATCGTGACTTGCAGATTCTGTTTTCAAATGGAGAATTGCATTGTAATGAAAAGACAATACATGTTACACGGTACAATGACAGGTCTGAGCAGATATATGATTTCTCAAATACGCTGAAAGACTCCTTTCATGCCGGTGCAGACCTAAAGATTGTGGAGGAATTCCTGCAGTTCCTGAGACATCAGAAAAATCATGTAACTTCATTGTTGCCTAACAGTCTGCCAAGTCATCAGTTGTGTTTTGCTGTTGAACAGAGCCGCCTGACAGGTAAGACAGTATTGTTATAATCACAGAAATATATTTTTGTATATGGTATTGATAAATTGGTTGGTCGCTTTCGGGAAATACCTGCAGATGTTGGGACGTGTGTTTCGCCGTCCAGACAGGATGAGGATGTTCTTGCGCAAGTTTTATGCAGAAGTATTCCAGTTGGGAATAGATTCCATAAGTATTGTATTGGTAATATCCCTCTTTATAGGTGCTGTGATTTGTATTCAGTTTAAAATGAATATCCAGAGTTCTTGGATGCCAGCCTGGGTACCAGGATATGCTTCAAGGGAAATTATGCTGTTGGAGTTCTCCTCCTCGATTATGTGCTTGATACTTAGTGGAAAAGTTGGGTCCAATATCGCTTCTGAATTAGGAACGATGCGAGTGACCCAACAGATTGATGCCTTGGATATTATGGGAGTAAATTCTGCCAACTATCTTATTCTTCCCAAAGTTGCAGCCTTAGTTACAATTATGCCCGTGCTGGTGACTTTGAGTGTTGCTGCTGGCATACTAGGAGCTTATACGATTGTCTATATTGGTCATATCGGTACTGTCAGAGATTTGACTATTGGTATGCAATATTCTTTCAATCAGTGGTTCTTCTGGATGGGTGTCATCAAGGCAATGTTCTTCGGTTTCCTGATAACGACAATAGCCTCATACTATGGCTATAACGTAAAGGGCGGTTCGGTAGAAGTGGGTAAGGCAAGTACCAATGCCGTCGTGACAAGCAGTATCCTTATTTTGGTTACTGATACTTTTTTAACACAACTTCTTTCATAAGTATAAATCATAATGATAGAGCTGAAATCTATAAATAAATCATTTGAGGATAAACAGGTACTAAATAATGTGAACTGTCTATTTGAGAATTCCAAGACCAATCTTATAATAGGAAGAAGCGGTAGCGGAAAGACTGTCCTGATGAATTGTATAGTTGGATTGATTCAACCCGATTCGGGTGAGATACGATATGATGGCAAGAACATGCTGTCATTCTCAAAACAGGAAACATTTCAGCTTAGACGCCAGATGGGAATGTTGTTTCAAGGGTCTGCCTTGTTTGACTCTATGACAGTGCTGGAAAATGTGATGTTTCCCTTGGACATGTTTTCCACAGATAGTTATAAGGATCGTATGCGTAGGGCGCAGTTCTGCCTTGACAGAGTGAATTTAAGTGATGCAGGCAATAAATTACCGGGAGAACTTAGTGGTGGTATGCAGAAACGGGCTGCCATTGCAAGGGCAATATCTATGCAGCCGAAATATCTGTTTTGTGATGAACCAAACTCGGGATTAGACCCCAAGACGTCTATAGTTATAGACAAACTCATTCAGGAAATAACAAGAGAGAATGAAATGACGACAATTATCAACACTCATGACATGAATTCTGTGATGGGCATAGGAGAGAATATAGTGTTCCTATATCATGGCGAGAAGGAATGGCAGGGGAGTAAAGATGATATTATGTCATCCCCGAATAAGCGTCTCAATGATTTTATCTTTGCCAGTGATTTCAGTAAACGTTTGAGGGAGGTAAATGAAGAATAGTATGAGTCGATTCAATGTGCTGTATCGTATAGCATTGACAGCTGTTATGTGGTTGCTGGGTTGTTGTTGTAATGCCCAATGGATGATGAAAAAATCTGACCAGATTCATTCAATGGAAGTAATGGTCAACAATGCTAAGGTTCTCATTCCGTGTATTGAGCTTAAAAGTCGTGATGTGCTGACATTTTCTTTTGATGATGTTACAAAGGAATATCACCGTTATCTTTATTCGGTGGAACATTGTGACTATCAATGGAGAAAATCAACCAGGATATTTGAGTCTGACTACCTGCGAGGAAGTATACGGAGAATCCCTGTTGATGATTATTCAGAGAGTATTAATACAACACAGGATTATACCCACTATGCTTTTGTGTTTCCCAACAATCAGTTGAATATTGTCTATTCGGGTAATTATCGTATCCGAGTGTTTGATGATGAAACAAAGGAAGAGGTTTGTTCGTATTGCTTCTGTGTCGTGGAATCAAAAACTCCCATTAATGTCACGGCTACGACCAATACAGAAATTGACTGGAATAAAACCCACCAGCAGTTGAAGATTTCTGTAATTGCCCAGCCACTAAATGTATATGATATCAAGCGTGAGTTGAAAATGGTTGTTGTGCAGAATGGCAGATGGGATAATGCCGTATGGAATCCAGAACCAGATTATTATACTCCACGAGAGGTTAAATGGGAGAATTGCAGACAACTCATTTTTGACGGAGGTAATGAGTTCCGTAAGTTTGAAATGACAAGTGTGAAAACAGCAATGATGGGAGTGGATAACCTGAAATGGTTCAGACCTTTCTATCATGCTACATTGTTCCCTGCAGAAGACCGCCTTAACTATATATACGATGAAGACCAGAACGGAAACTTCTATGTCAGGACAACAGAGCATAATAGTGATGAAACAGAGGCTGACTATGTGTGGGTGCACTTTTCCCTGAAGCATAAACCAGAACCAGGTGGTAATATATATATATATGGTGGCTTGACCAACTGGTGTATCTTGCCTGAGGCGCAGATGAAGTATAATCCAGAACAACAGATGTATGAGGGGACGATGTTGTTGAAGGAAGGTTATTACAATTACCAATATATGTATATACCATCGGGTTCTACAGAAGGAAGCCTCTCTCAGATAGAGGGAAGTTTTTACCAAACGGAGAACGAATATACGGTTCTTGTCTATTATACACAAAAGGGCAGCAGATATGACAGACTAGTAGGGTATAGAAATCTGAAATTTGAACCATCTAAACAATAAACAATGTGATATGGAATTGAATTATTCTATATTTTTTCAAATCTGTGACGTGCTAGGAACTTTGGCTTTTGCCATTTCTGGTCTTCGTCTTGCTGCATCCAAGGACTTTGATTGGTTTGGAGCCTATGTAGTTGGATTGACGACAGCTATTGGTGGAGGTACAATAAGAGATCTGTTGCTGGATATTACTCCTTTCTGGATGACTAACCCGTTCTATCTTGTTTGTTCTGGATTTGCTTTGTTGCTGGTTATTTTCTTCAAGGAACGCTGGGTGAGCCAGGAGCATACATGGTTTTTGTTTGATGCCATTGGCTTGGGTTTTTTTACTGTTACTGGCATAGAACGAAGCCTGGCAGTGGGTTTCCCTTTCTGGATAGCTATAATCATGGGTACGATAACAGGTGCGGCTGGTGGTATCCTGCGTGATGTACTTATCAATGAAACACCGTTGATTTTCCGTAAGGATATTTATGCCACAGCATGTATTATTGGAGGAATAGTGTTTCATATCTGTGACGGCTTGGGAATCGGACATGAAATTACCGCAGTTGTTGTAAGTATGGTTGTTATTTCTGTTCGTTTGCTTTCTGTGAGATATCATATTCAATTGCCTGTCTTGCATTTGAGTAAAACAGACAACAAAAATGACACATCATTGTAACTTAAGGCAATGATAGATTGAAGATTACAAGGTGATACCTGTAGGTATTATGTAGCTAAAATCTTTTCTCAGCCAAATACTTTTCAACTTCCATTCCTGCGCTGGCTCCGGAAGCGGCAGCGATAATAGCCTGTCGATACAAGGGATCTGCAACATCACCTGCAGCAAATACACCAGGAATACCTGTCTTTGGCGTTTTACCCTCGGTAAGAATATATCCGTTGCTATCTGTTTTAATCCAAGGTTTAAACAATTCGCTGTTGGGTTTGTGTCCTATGGCAAGGAAAAAACCATCAATGGGCAGATTGTAAATCCTCTCATCGTTTTCCTCTTTGCGATATACTAGTTTGACACCTTCTACGCCATTGTCTCCAAATAACCCAAGGGTATTGGTCTCAAAAAGAATTTCTATTTTGGGATTGTTCTTAACGCGTTCCTGCATAATATTTGAAGCACGTAGGAATGGTTTTCTTACAATTAAATAGACTTTTGCTGCCAATGTTGCCAAATAGCTGGCTTCTTCACATGCGGTATCACCACCACCCACAACAGCTACGGTTTTCTTTCTATAGAAAAAGCCATCGCACGTGGCACATGCGCTGACCCCCATTCCCATATATTTTTTCTCGTCAGGGAGACCTAAATATTTTGCAGTAGCACCTGTCGCAATAACAATTGTTTGGGCAGCGACCTCGGTGTTGTCATCAAAAGTCAATATATAGGGATATGTTTCCAAATCTGCTTTGACAAGGATTTTGCTCCATATTTTTGCTCCGAGATGAGTAGCTTGCTTTCTCATGTTTTCCATGAGAAGGTTAGCATCTATTCCTTCAGGAAAGCCTGGAAAATTTTCAACCGTAGTAGTGGTTGTTAATTGTCCCCCTGGCTGTAAGCCTTCACAAATGACTGTTTCTATACCGGCCCTTTGTGTATAGATCGCTGCTGTATAACCGGCCGGACCAGAGCCGATGATAATACAAGATAAGGTTTCCATAATATACTGTGACGAATTTTATCTGATATCAACAACTGTCGCTGTAGGATAATCCTTGCTATTGAACTCAAACTTGTCGTTATCGTATTGTTGTTTTATTTTACATTTTTGTACACTGATTCGTACCCAATACTTTGTTCCTTCCCGCATTCGGATACATAACGGCATGTTGGTTTTCTTATCAATAGTAACAATCATTTCTTGTATAGATTGTTTCTTGTTTGTAGCTAGCATTTTGATTTCATTGCAGTCGTGTCCGCGCAGAGATGTTGACTCTATGCTGTAGGTGTATCCTTTTTTATACAAGTCACAAAACAAATATGGGTCCATTGTCTGTCTTTCATGAGTAGACGGAATACTCACATTAACTTCATCGTTGGCTTTGTTGAGTGTCCATAAAGTCTTACCGTTGAACCAACATATAATGTTTGTTGACACGAGGTTAAATTTGCGGCCTTTGAGATAGATTGTGCCACTCATGTTGCCTTGTGGGTTGCTTCTTATGTAAGAAGAAGCCGTAAACTCCACTTCCATATCACCGTTGTCCTTAATGATTTTGGAGGTCTTGTCAAGAATGTTTTTGGCCTCTTTGTCTTTTTGGGCGAAAGAATATGTGGTTGAGATTAATAGTATTAATAAAATATATACAAATGCCCTGTTCATAATTATTTAAGGTTTGAAATGAGTTGATCTAATTGAATTTCATCTTGGATGAGAACATCTCTTGGTTTGCTACCTTGACTGGGGCCTACAACGCCAGCACATTCCAATTGGTCCATCAAACGACCCGCACGATTGTATCCAATGGAAAATTTTCTTTGAATCAAAGAGGTGGATCCTGATTGATTAACAACTATTAACCGTGCAACTTCCTCAAATAGAGGGTCTAAGTTTCCATTGTTAAGGTCTCCGCTACCGCCTTCTGCAGATGATTCTTCTGATACGTCAGGAAGCATATAGGGTTGAGGGAAGAGTTGTTGGGAAGAGATGAATTTGACGATAGATTCTACTTCAACGGTGTCAATGAATGCACATTGTACACGGTCAGGGTTGTTTCCTCCAGCAAGGAATAGCATATCTCCCTTGCCTATTAGCTGATTGGCACCGGGACGATCCAAAATGGTACGGGAGTCTATCATCGCAGATACCCTGAATGCCATTCTTGCGGGGAAGTTGGCTTTAATTGTACCGGTAATAATATTGGTAGTTGGACGTTGTGTGGCGATAATCATGTGAATACCGATGGCGCGGGCTAATTGGGCTATACGGGCTATGGGCAGTTCTATTTCCTTTCCTGCCGTCATTATCAAGTCTCCAAACTCATCAATAACAACAACGATATATGGAAGGAATCTGTGGCCATGCTCGGGATTTAGCTGCCTCTTCAGGAAACGCTCATTATATTCCTTGATATTCCTGACCTTTGCTGTTTTGAGTAATTGGTATCTGTCGTCCATTTCTTTACAAAGGCTATTAAGAGTTTTCTTTACTTTGTTTACGTCAGTAATGATAACATCGTCATTACCATCATCAACCTTTGCGATAAAAAACTTATCTAAAGGAGAGTACACGCTAAACTCAACTTTCTTCGGATCAATCAAGACCAGCTTGAATTCGCTCGGATGTTTCTTGAATAGTAGTGAGTTGATGATAATATTTAATCCCACAGATTTTCCCTGACCAGTTGCACCAGCAACGAGGAGATGGGGCATTTTTGCCAGATCTACCATGTAAACTTCATTCGTAATTGTTTTGCCTAAAACAATAGGTAGCTCATAGGTGGATTCTTGGAATTTCTTGCTGTTGAAAATACTTTCTGCAGAAACAATTTGTGGCTTCTTGTTTGGAACTTCAATACCGATGGTACCTTTGCCGGGAATAGGGGCAATAATGCGAATTCCCAATGCGCTGAGACTTAAAGCAATGTCGTCTTCAAGATTTCTGATTTTAGCTATTCTGACGCCACGTGCAGGTGTAATCTCATATAAGGTAATAGTGGGTCCTACAGTTGCTTTGATGCTGGAGATTTCTACGCCAAAATTATGCAGGATTGTTATAATCTTATTCTTGTTCTCTTGTTGTTCATCCATATCTATGTTGGATTCAGAGAGATCATATTTTGTCAGCAAGTCCAGGGTAGGGTACATGTAATTCTCCAAATCCAGGGTCGGATCATACATGCCTAACTGCTCTGTGAGGTCTGCTGTTTCATTCTGTACCCCTTCGTTTACTTCAAACGGTGTATCTGATACGTCAGATGTATTCTCTTTTGTGTCAGATGTATTCTTCTGATGTTTTGTAAATTGTGGAGTAGGGAATATGTGGTTTATTGTATCCTTTTCCTCTGTTTTGTAGATTGCCGGTGACGCTACCTTCGTCTGAGAGGGAATATCATTATCGCTATTGTCAGTAGTGAATAAACTAATCAGTTTGTTGCTTAGTGTTTTTGTTTTTAATTTTTTCAGATATTCTCCGTTGAATATCCTTTTTAATATCACTATCGTCCTGTGGCTGAGGTAAATCAGATAGCATATGGCGGTAACAATTATCAACAGAAATAATCCTGGCTTACCGATTAACGAACAGAGATATTCTTTAATATATTCACCGTGCTGTCCGCCAGGTTGAAAAAACAGTGATTCACGAATACCCTTAGGAGTGAAGTATGCTAAAGCAACGGAGAACCAAATCATAAGGAAAGCAAAATTAGTGAACTTCCGCCACAGATTGACTTTGTATGCTCGCATGAGGTACAGGGAGAGAAAAATCATGAATAGAGGAATAAATGCGGAAGGCAGTCCCATGAAACGATTGAGAAAATAGTGGGCACTCTTAGCACCAAGGCTGCCCATGCTGTTATGACATTTTATACTGCCATTTCCTATATCTGAGGATTCAAGCCAGCTCTGGTCCTCAGGGCTATATGAAATAAATGACAATATCAGAAATACAGAGATAAACATAATGATTAACCCTGTAATAAATTGTACCGTCTCACTATAGCTGATATCCTTCAAACCAAATATATTGGAGATTTGGGAGAAGAATGATTTCTTAGTTTTTGCTTTTGTTTTGGTATTCTTTTTTGTTCTTTCGTTCATGATAGGAAAAATATCTACAAAAATACGAAAATCCTATTAAAATAATAAGGTATATTCATGAATAAAAGAATACTTGTGGATTGAATTATCCGAAAAGGTACACTTGTCCAATTTTTTAGATCTACCCTTATGCCTGTTTGTCACATTTGATGAGTTGTACTTAAATTACTATCAAATGGTTATCTGAACTTGACGGTCTTGGAAGGAGAGATTTGAGTAATGATGTAGCTTGGTCCCAAAAGGGCAATAATGCATATTGCAAATGTTGATAGTCCGATGGCAATGATTATAGGCCAGTTAAATAGGATAGGAACATAGCTAACGTAGTACTTTGAGGCATCCATTGAGATGATATGCCAGTTGTATTGGATGAATGATAGTCCCAAACCTCCAAAATATCCCCAGAATATGCCACGTCCGATGATGAAGGTTGCATAATAAATGAAAACCTTGCGTATAGATCTGTTTGTGGCTCCTGTGGATTTCAAAATTCCAATAGTCGCCGTTTTTTCCAGGATGAGAATCAGCAAACCGCTGGTCATTGTCAAACATGCCAGAATAATCATGAGAACTAAGATGACTATTGTATCAAGATCCAATAACTTTAACCAGTCAAATATCTGTGAATAAAGTTGCTGGATAGTGTATACAACATAATCGCTTACGTCAACGTCTTTTATACCGCGTATAGTTTCGAGAATGTTGTATAATACCTCATCAGATGTTTTTTTGTCATCTATTTTTATCTCCAGAGTGGAGCATTGGTTGTCATCCCATTTGTTTATCTGGTTGACGGTGTAGATGTTTGTGTAAATAATATTGTCGTCAAACTGTTGAATGTTGGTGTCGAATATGCCCGCAACAACGAAACGTCTTACTTTAATAGTGTTGTCAAAGAAATACGCATAAATTTTGTCGTGGAGTTTTAGGTTAAGCCCGTTGGCAGTTAATTGGCTGATTAAGATGTCGTTTGTTCCAGTATGATGGCTATATCTGGGGATACTACCTTCAATCAGGCATTTTTCCAGGAATGTCGAATCATATTCTGGGCTGATTCCCTTGAAAAACACTCCTTTGTAGTCAGTATTTGTCTTGACAATACCAAAGACGTTTGATGTGCGTTGAACAATTTTTATTCCCTCAGTATTCTGAAAGGCTTCCAGAATATCAGGAGAACAATTTATCGGATAGCTTTCTGTGGAGGTTGTTGAACGCATATTCAGAACCTGGATATCTGAGCCGTAGTCTATTATCCTGCTAGAGATTTCTTTCTTGAATCCCAGAACGACACATAAGGAAATAATCATTACTGCAAGACCTATGGCGATGCCGTAGATGGCGATATTGGTAGCTAATTGAGAAACGGGTTTCTTGCTGCCAGGATCTTTATACAGTCGTTTGGCGATAAATAGAGAAAAATTCAACATGAGATGATCAGCCTATTTATTATAAATGCGCTCTCCGAAAATCAGGGTGCCAATGCGTACCATGTTGCTGCCTTCTTTGATGGCAATCTGATAATCGTTACTCATACCCCATGAGCAACAATTGAAGTCTTCAGAGTTGTTGAAATGCTTGCTTTTGATTTTACAGAACAAGTCGCTTAGAGCTTTGAACTCGTTTTGTATTTGCAGTTTGTTCTCAGTATTTGTGGCAATGCCCATAATCCCGCAAATTGATACATTGGAAAGTTCTCTCCAATTATCAGATTGAAGCATTTCAATACACTTCTGAGGTAGGAAACCAAATTTAGCCTCTTCTTGTGCTATATGAATCTGTAATAAGCAAGATATTGTACGTTGATTTTTCTGGGCATACTTGTTAATTTCCTTCAGCAAGTCAAAACTGTCGACAGAATGTATCATGCTGATAAATGGGGCAATATATTTTACTTTGTTCTTTTGCAGATGCCCGATAAAGTGCCATTCTATGTCTTGGGGTAATGCCAGGGCTTTCTGGCATAGTTCCTGAACGATATTCTCCCCGAAGATGCGTTGTCCTGCCTGATATGCTGACAAAATATCTTCATTCGGGTGATATTTTGAGACGGCTATGAGGGTTACGCCATTAGGTAGGGCGTTTTTTAACTGAAAGATTCTGTCTCCGATAAGACTCATTGTTTGTTCGTGTTTTTTAGAAGATAACGTCGCTGTAAGTGGTTTCTGTGACAGAGGCAATTGTAAAATCAATAACAGAGCCCCTCATCTTGTCTTCCAGTATGCCCAGTACCTGTTTGATGCTGTTGGCTTTTATGATGACAAAAGTGTTGGTTTTTTTCTCTTTTCCCTTGCTTTCATCAATGGTTATGAATACAAGCTTAAGTTTATACCATATGGCATCTTCATAAGTGTTCTCGTAATAGAGTTCGGCAATTTTTGCTTTGCGGACATCAGTAACCTCAAAATCACCTCTTATAAATGGCTTAAGTTCTTCTACAATTTTTTTCTCGACTTCAACAATGTTGAAAGCTTTTACCAGATAAGATTCTGATATTTTTTTAATTAGACCATTTTCCAATGTCTTTTCGTAGACTACTTTACAATCGAACCAGGTATCCATAGATTAAAAATTTCTTCTATTTTGCAAAATTACAAAAGTTTTAGGAGTTTGCTTTATCTCTTCATTGATAAAATATGTAACTTTGCATATATGAGTGAACAATCTGTACTGTTAAAAGAATACGAGGGAATAGCTATTGTAGATAATAGAAAGGATGTTGACTATTCCGAATTCCTGTCTCGAATTACTTTGTTTTCAAAACATTCCCCTAAGGAACTAGGTGCGAAAACCGTTATATTCAGTGAGAATCGGTTAGGATGGATCTATGCCTTGTTTGCTGTGTGGAACAATCGGGGCATAGCTGTCCCAGTTGATGCTATGGTGACACTTGCTGAGTTCGTTTATATAGTTAAGGACTGCAGTCCGTCTGCGATTTGGACCAACTCTAAGAAGCTGGGTTTTGTTTCCAAAGCTTTGCTTGAAGTTGAATTGAATATCCCTGTTTTGCTGATGGAAGACTATGAATTGTCGGAGATAGACTCCCCGTATAAGTCTTATGTGCCGTATGAAGATGACAGTACATCCCTAATTATTTATACTTCAGGCACGACTGGAGCACCTAAGGGCGTAATGCTCTCTTTCCGCAATATTCTGTCAAATGTTTATTCTGTCTCAAGAGATGTTCCTATTTTCCGTTCTGAGTTGAGGACATTGATATTATTGCCTCTGCATCATGTACTTCCTCTTATGGGATCGGTGGTAGCACCGTTAATGGTTGGTGGCGGTGTGGCTATTTCTCCATCGATGAACTCTTTGGACATTATGCAGACATTGCAACGTGGACATGTTGGTATTATTATTGGTGTTCCTCGCTTTTGGAAAATGTTCTATCTTGGAATTAAAAAGAAATTAGATTCTTCAATCATAACAAAAACTTTATTTAATCTTTGCAAATTCTTAAACAACAGCTCGTTTTCTAAATTAATTTTTTCCTCTATTCGCAAAAAAATGGGTGGCCGTATTACCTATTGTGTTAGTGGCGGTGCCGCTTTGGACAGGGAGATCGGCGTTGGGTTGCGTGTCTTGGGGCTGGATGTCCTCGAGGGCTATGGCATGAGTGAGACAGCTCCAATGATATCGTTTACACGTCCGGACGATATCATTCCTGGGTGTGTTGGTAAGCCGATGCCAAGTGTTACTGTTGAGATTCGTCAGTCGGAGATTTATGTCAAAGGCCCGAATGTGATGCAGGGATATTATAATAATCCCGAGGCCACTTTAAGTGTTATTGGAGAGGATGGTTTTCTTCGTACAGGTGATTTGGGATATTTTGATGACAAAGGTAGGTTGTATATTACAGGGAGAAGCAAGGAAATCATTGTGTTGAGCAATGGTAAGAATATTAATCCTGTGGAGATAGAAGCTGAGATAGATAAGTTTTCTGCTTGTGTGAAAGAGTCGGCAGTGTTGCAGGAAAACGACATACTGAAAGCAATTATTGTCCCACAGCCAGAGATGCTGGACAAATCTGATGCAGAAATAGAGAATCTTCTGAAATCAGAGGTGTTGCAACCATATAATGATAGTGTTCCTTCTTATAAAAGGATTTTGAGTTTGTTGGTATATCGCGGTGAATTGCCCCGTACTCGTCTGGATAAAATACAGCGTTTTAAGTTACAGTCTTTGCAGTCTGAAAAGGAAGAAAAGGTACAGACTGTAGTAGAACCGACTTTCCCGGAATATCAGATGCTGAAGAATTATATTTCGAGGGAGAAAAACAAGCAGGTTTTGCCGACTGACCATTTGGATTTTGACTTGGCGTTTGACTCGTTGGATAAGGTTAGCCTGCAGGGATTTCTGGAATTCACATTTGGTCTTGAGATTGACCAGAATCGTTTGTCAAGTTTTCAAAATGTGGCAGAATTAGCAGAGTATATTTTTGATTTCAAAACATATGTCGGTCAAGAAGACATAGATTGGAGTAATCTTGTTAATCAAAATGTGGAAAACTTGAGATTGCCATCTACTTGGCCTACTGGAATTGTCCTGACTAAGCTGTTCAAGCTGGCAGTGAAGAACTATTTCCCGCTTAATGTAGAGGGGATTGAGAATATACCAGCGGAACATCCTGTTATTTTCGCTGTCAATCATCAGAGCTATTTAGATGGTATGTTTGTTATGTCTTTTCTAAAGCCTTCAATCATCAGGAAGACATATTTCTATGCTAAGCGTGAACATGTCAATAATTGGTTCGTAAAATTCTTTGCCCGTAAGCATAACGTTATTGTAGTTAATTCTACAAACATCAAGAAGTCTATTTTGCAGCTTTCCAAAGTCCTTAAGCAGGGGAAAAACATCATTATTTTCCCAGAGGGTACGAGGTCATACGATGGTAGTGTGGCTGAGTTCAAGAAGACTTTTGCCATTCTTGGCAAGGAACTCAAGGTCCCTGTTGTTCCCGTGTGCATTTCAGGCGCATTCGATGCCTTGCCACGCGGGAGGAAATGCCCTCGCCGCAATCCGGTTACAGTAAGTTTCCTGCCCATTGTTAATCATGATGACTCTGTTTCTTATGAGACACTTGCATCGCAAGTCCGACAAGTGATTGCTGAAAAGCTTGTTGTTTCCAATAAGTCTTAAGGCGTAAGCCGTTATTATCGAAATTGACCCGTGTTTTTTTGTATATATTAACAATCTGACGATAAAAAACTTGCTTACAGCGGTGTAATTCGGATGATTATTGTTAATTTTGCAAAGTTTATATATTTATCGAAATGCAAACTTGTATCAAGTTAGTTACACTTCTATTGTTGATGACATCTTGTAGTTCTTTCAATAGGATTATGAAGAGTCCTGATACGGATTTCAAGTACGAGGTAGCAAAGCAATATTTCTTCAAAAATAAAAACACAAATTCCTCATATCTGCTGAATGATGTCATGCCCGGTATGAAAGGAACGGCGAAGGGTGATGAGGCCTATTTTCTTTCTGCAATGACTCAATATAATGTGGCGGACTATACTGTCGCAAATGAATATTTCAAGAAATACATGGGCCAGTATCCAACAGGAATATTTGTTGATGTTGCCCATTTTTATTCAGCGCTGTCGTTATATATGAATACTCCGCTTACAGAATTGGACCAGACAACAACCTATCAGGCCGTTAGTGAGTTACAGAATTATATTGAGGCGAATCCAGATACTAAGTATGCCTTTAAGGCCCGTGATATGATATATGAGTTGCAGGATAAACTTGTGATGAAGGAGTATCTTGCTGCGAAATTATATTATAATCTGGGTGGTTATATTGGCAATTCTACGATGGGTGGCAATAATTACGAGGCCTGTATTGTAACCTCCGAGAATGCCATTAAAGATTATCCTTATTCAAAGATGAAAGAGGAATTCTCCTTTCTGATATTAAAATCCAAGTACCATCTCGCTCAGCAGAGTGTTAAGGATAAAGTTAAGGAACGTTTGGAGAATACGATAGACGAATATTATGGATTCCTGAACGAATATCCGTCTTCAAAATATCTCAATGAGGCAAAGCGCATCTTCGAGAAGGCTCAGGAAAAGTTTAAATCGTTATAATAGAATAAACACAATAAATATTATTAATTCAATATGGCAAATAAAAAAGGAACCTCATCGACAACCGTTACACGAAACATTATTGATTTCAGCGAACATACAGGAAATGTTTATGAAAGTGTGCTGATAATGGGTAAGCGTGCAAACCAGATTTCTGTTAATGTGAAAAACGAACTTCAAGAGAAATTGAAAGAGTTTGGCATCAAGAATGATACTTTGGATGAGGAGTTTGAGAATCGTGAGCAAATAGAAATATCCCGTCATTACGAGAAAATGCCCAAGCCGTCTTTGGTTGCTGAGCAGGAATTCCTAGACGACAAGATTTATTTTCGTAATCCTGTTGCTGATAAGGATAAATTCTAGCCTAGAAGTATATGATTCAGAGAATACAGAGCGTCTATTTGTTGATAGCCGTTATCGTCACATTGGTGGCGGTTATCCTTTGTGTAGAGAGAGAAAAATTCTCCGATTTTTGTGGATATGTCGTGCTGTCATCTCTGTCTGTCATCTTGTCTGTAGTGGCGTTGTTCAGATATGCGCATCGCAAATCACAGATGAAACTGATAAGTGTTTCTATTTTCAATCTGTGTATCGCGATTGTGATGGCCGCTGTCATGTCCTGTGTAATGTCAAAGCAGGCAACATTATTTAATTATGTGTACATTATTCTTTTGTCACTAGCCGTCTTGTTTAATTATATGGCTCGCAGGTCAGTCGTTCGTGATGAGATGAAGGTGAGAAGTGCAGACAGAATACGATAACTATGTCACTCAATAGGGTAATATTAATTGGCAATGTTGGTAGAGATCCTGAGGTAAGGTATGTGTCTCTGGATGTTCCGGTTGTTACAATCTCTTTGGCTACCACAACCGGCGCTTATACGACAAAAGATGGCGTCAATGTTCCTGAGAATTCCGAATGGCATACCGTAGTTTTGTGGCGCAATCTAGCAAAGGTAGCTGAGACCTATGTTCATAAGGGAGACAAGATTTATGTAGAAGGTCAGTTGCATTATGTTACATATTCTGACAAAGCCGGCGTTTCCCGCACCAAATGTGAGATTTGGGCAGAAAGATTGGAAGTATTTAATTTTCACAATACTTCAGGAGTAAAAAACTAAAGCATGCCAGTGTATCCGCAAGTGCTTTGTGTTGCCTCGATGGTCGTGACATTTATATTGTTACTATACATTTTAGTATGTGACAAGTATTTGGCGCAGTTGAATGAAGCCGAGTTCGTTGAGTATTATGGTGGTGATGTTCATTTTGACAACGTAGTCTTTACAAGCCAAAACATTAATGCTGTTTTATCGGGTATATGCATAATTATATTACTGGTTCTGGCATATCTCTTGAACGCTTCTTTGTTGGTGGTGTTCGCTGTTGTCCTGCTACTATTTGTAGCCTTTCTGTGTCTGGGGACAGTCAGACCCGCGCATAGTAATAGTTTGTTGCGTCCTTATATGTTAATATATTCTTCTTTAACTAAGGTTTGTCTTTTTTCCTTTCCAACTGCCCGTGCAAGATCCAGTTCGCTTATCCTGTCGAATAACGAGAATTCAGGGAGGCGTGCCATGCTGAAGGAGATCATTCATTTTGGGAATGAGACAGTAAAGGATATCCTGACTTTTCATGTTGATATAGTTGACATAGATTACAAAATGTCATTTCACGAAGTGTTGGATATTATTGCATTAAACAAATATTCACGAATGCCTGTATATTCTGATACAAAGGATAATATTGTAGGAGTATTGTATATCAAGGATTTGCTCTCTCATCTGGGCGAACCTGCAGATTTCCATTGGCAGTCGTTGATACGTCCCCATATATGTGTTCCAGAGACGAAAAAAATCGACAATCTCTTACGCGAATTTCAATCGAAAAAGATACATCTCTCTGTTGTTGTTGACGAATATGGCGGTGTTACAGGTGTGGTGACATTGGAAGATATTATAGAGGAGATAGTGGGTGAGATAAATGATGAATTTGATGATGATAAGAATCTCTATATCAAAATCAGTCGTAATACCTATATTTTTGATGCCAAGATAACTATCCTGGATTTTTGTAAGATTTTCAATGTTGAAGACACTTTCTTTGAGGAAGTCGGTGATGATACCAGCACGCTAGCGCGTTTCGTTATAGACCTGATAGGAGATGTACCTCACAAACACCAGATTGTCAGATATAAGCAATTCGTTTTTGAGATATTAAATGTAGATGCCCGGCATATATCCAAGATTAAGGTGTCGCGTTTGTGACAAGTAGTTTATGCCTTTATCCAAGACAATCAACATAAATGATATTACTATATACGTCTGGCATATAACTGAGTCGCCAGAGGATCTGTTGTCGCTATTGCTATTGCAGGATTCCTTAGCGGACATCGAAATGCTGAAAAACTTTAAGGCTGTCAGCCGCCAGCAAGAGGCTCTCGTTGAGCGATTGCTGATATACGAGCACTTTAAGAATCATCAGGTTTCTTTGTGTCATCGGAAAAACGGTTCGCCGTATCTCCTTAATGCAAATCAGAACATCAGTATCTCCCATACGAAGGGATGGGTCGCCCTTGCTTTGTCAGGCAAGGCCAATTTCGGGATTGATATTGAGACTATCGCCTCTCAGCAACGTGTCAGCAAAATCAAAGATTATTTCATGACTCCTTTTGAATATCCACAGGGCGAAGACGTTAGTCACCTGTATCAACTTGTTGTATGGTGTGCAAAGGAGTCAGTTTTCAAATCTCAGGTAAATGGTGTGGTAAACTCAATGAAAGATTATTATATACCTTTTTTTGAGTTGCGTGAAGAAGGCTTTTTTCCTGCTTTTTTCCAGGGAGGAAAGAGCAGGAATGAAGTTGGTGTTACATATTACATAAACCAGAGCTATGTCCTTACGGTTGCAGACGCGTGTGGGGTTATTCCATAAATTCATATTATGATTCTGGCAAGGAATATGTCCAAGATGAGGATGGTCCTAGGTTGTATTGTGAAAATGCTGTACGCCTTAGCATGGCCAATATGGAGCAACAGAATTTTTGTGTCTATGATGTTGCTGATGTTCTCGTTGTGTATATGGAGGGAATGGATATTTCAGATCGAGACATTGCTCCACTATTGGCATTTCTGTTTCGATATTTATATTCTTTGCCTCTTTATAGTGATACTGCCTAAGAGATGTCAATGTTATTTTAAGAGGCTTTGTTATGTAGTTGCATATTTGACAACGTTTGTTGAAATCTTTATCATGGAAGGTTTTCACGTTCTCTTTACTCCTACTACGATAAATTTGTGGCATGAAACAACCCCAAAGGAAAGCAGGGAGTTTATTATGACCTATTGCTTCGGGACAGCTATGTGGATTACATTGGTACTGCTGTCGTTGGCGGTATTATGTCATGTTGTATTAAATAGACTCCATCTCATTAAGTGGATGTCCGCGGAACCGTTTAGGTTTCTGTTCTCATTATCTGTTATTTCGCTGCTGATAATAAGTGTTGGTCCTGTATGGGGTGAGAAAAAATTACTGACGAGATTCTTGTCTTCACCGGTTCAAGCGGAGAAAATCAAACCGGAATTGTTTTATTCGCCGATATATCGTTTGGCTTATTCTCTATATATGCTTCACCTTGCTGAGCAAGATCTGTGCGAGTTGAGACTGTCCATGAGGCAGATCGAGGTTGACAGTTGTACCTACAAGTGTCCTAATATTGTTCTTGTTATTGGAGAAAGCTATAACAAACATCATGCACAACTATATGGTTACAGACATCAGACGACGCCCAATATGGTGAGAATGCGCAAGGAGAAGAGCCTTGCAGTTTTTTTTGACGCAATCACACCATGGAATCTTACCAGTAAAGTATTCAAGAACATGTTTTCTACTCATAATATGAACAAGGGTGGCAAGTGGACAGATGGCGTCATGTTTCCAGCCATTATGCGAAAAGCTGGCTATAAGGTGGCATTTCTTACAAATCAATATCCCAAGAGAGCTGATCAGAATGGTGTGGATTTCTGCGGCAGTTTCTTCTTTAACGATGCGGAACTGGATTCCATGTGCTTTGATTTCCGTAATACAGCATGCTATGATTTGGATGGTGACTTTATTCGCGAGTATGAACGTTACGAGAAGAGTGAGCATAATTTTGTGCTATTCCATTTATATGGTCAGCATGTAAAGTATGATTGCAGATATGACGCATCATCTGTATATTTTACTCCAGACAGTATTGACCGTAGAAAATTGAACAGGGAACAGAAGCAGATTGTAGCCGATTACGATAATGCCACGTTGTATAATGACAAGGTCTTTGCCCGGATTTGTCGTTATTTTGAGCAAGACGATGCCATTGTGATATATTTGAGTGACCACGGCGAAGAAGTATATGACTATATCTGGATGTTCGGGCGGACTCCTGGTGACGATATAAGTGCCCCGATTGCCTATTATGAGTTTGATATACCGATGATGATGTGGTTTTCTCCTCGGTTCAAGCAAGAACATTCTGATGTTGTTGCTAAAGCAAGGGCGGCATATAAGCAGCCATTCATATCATCGAATATATCCCAGCTGATACTTGGATTGGCTGGTGTACATTGCCGATGGTATGAGTCTTATCGTGATCTGCTAAGTGAAGAATATTCGCCTGGTTGCAGGTACCTGAAGGGGACTGTAGCGTATGACAGTATTGTCGCAGGTACAAAATTTGAGAAGAGATGGAAACGGAAATGAAAAGGATTTTGTCGGTAGATGATTCTGCGGTGCTGAAAGGTGTTGCTATTATCTGTATAGTGCTGCATAATTTCTGTCATTGGCTACCTGGATGCGCCGTAGAGAATGAATATGTCTTTCTTCCTGACAGGATAAGCCGCTTTGTAAGTTTGCTAACACATAGAGCAGATGTATTGTTGAATATTTTTTCTTTTGCAGGTCATTATGGTGTTGCAGTGTTTTTGTTCCTAAGCGGATATGGTCTGGTTAGGAAATACGAGGTGGGGAATGATGTTGTTGCAATAAGGCGTTTTATGTGGTATAACATCAAGAAACTATGGTGGCTTCTTTGTCCTGCTCTGATATTATGGTTTGTAAGCGATATGTATTTGCATCAGTGGCATTGGTCTCATCATTGGTATAATGTGGTGCAGCTTGTTACTTTTACTGGGAACCTTTTTCCTGGTACAGATTTGTTGCTGGGTCCCTGGTGGTATTTTTCTCTGACTATACAGTTGTATTTGGTTTATAGATTGTTTTTGTATAAACGCGGCTGGATACCTCTGGGTGTAATAACTTCGTTGTGTATGGGTACGATGGTATTGGCTCTATGCATGCATAATATGGCTTTGTTGGAGTATTTCCGCTACAATTTTATTGGGTCGATGCTCCCTTTTGCTCTTGGAATAACGATGGCTCGTACAAGCATTTATTATGACTGGACCTATGCGGGAATCTGTTTTGTAGTATGGATTGCTTGCTGGTTTGATGCTATGTCGTGGCTGGCGGCTCCTGTATTTTTCATTCTGGCAATCATGCCACTGGTAGGTGTACGGGGTGTTTTCAGAAAGGTAATAATCTGGGTAGGAGAATTGTCTGCATTCCTGTTTGTTGTGCATCCCATAGTGCGTCCGTATCTCATACAGAATGTTAAAGCTGGTGGTAATAGCTATGTTAGTTTGATGATATATCTAATATGTGCATTTGTCATGGCAATGCTGTATAGGATAGTGGTTACTCGTTTGAAGGGTTATTTGATATCTTCAGATATTCTCACAAGAGGAGATAGGATGGGAAAGTAGAAATGGGAGAATAAAAAAGCTGCTTGATAGCAGCCATCTTCAAAAATCAAAATCTTATAATCGGGGTGGGCGTTGACGGATTCGAACCGCCGACCCTCTGCTTGTAAGGCAGATGCTCTAAACCAGCTGAGCTAA
>ONKB01000126.1 GCA_900318305.1 uncultured Prevotellaceae bacterium
TCAATAAAAACACTTATTTGATTTCTTATCTACTAAACGTAAATTATACACCAAACGCTTTATGACATGGCCAACGCTTGATTAGCTCATTCACAGGTATCAGCACAACCAATATGATGGCTAGTGAGGTTAAAGCCCTCAGAAACGACAGACTAATACCAGAGGCCTGAAAAATTCCGAAATAAGCATAGACCATATCACAAGCCACAATCACGATGCGTGAATGCCAAGAGAAAAGAATCATTGTATTACGCCCTAGATATGTGATGAACTTTGAATGAATAACTGGAGATATAATGACAACCATCATAATGCCAGCCATTGCTCCTATAAAGGACAACGCCTCATTACCATACATGCCTATCGACATATTTAGCGAATGTCCAGAAAGCAGCAAGCAAGATTTGCTCGCCACTAAATTAATCATTAAGCAAAGCAAGGCAATACCATAAATCTCATATCTAGGAGTCAAATTAACAAACCAGTTACGAATTCTCAAGGAATTCATAAACCAATAGCCCAAATGAAAGAATATTTGTGCTACTAAAGCCACATCCAGGTTCCATGGCAATGCCCCCCACCCTAATCTATAACGTAACAAGCCGAAAATGCATACACTTAACGATACTATTGCAACACCATATCGCCAGCGATGAAAAAACTTATCAATACCGTAATAGATTAATTGGGTTAAATACAGGGCTGCCAAAAACCATATTGTCCAAAAATGCTCTTGAACAAGAAAAGAATGCAGCATATCAACATAAACCGAAGCCGGCTCATGCTGGGAGGCATAAACGCCGCAATAAAACAATGCGATAACAGCTCCAAGAGTGAAATACGGAATGACCAAGCTCTTGAAGCGGCGCCAAGCAAATTGAGCAAAAGTATACTTCTCAAAACCAGGGTACAGCAATCCACTCAAGAAAAAGAACAACGGCATGTGAAATGTATACACCCATGCCGACGCTGCAGGAACATTAAGGTGGCCTATAAACACCAGCAGCAATCCTATACCCCGTGCAGTGTCTATCCATGAAATGCGTTGTTCTTGTCCCATTATCAACTAATTATCATCGCACGTCTCAATTCGCGTCTTACCACGAGAACAAGTAAGTAATACAATCTCAATTTCAAACAACACCTTACGAATTGAAACCTCTTACTTAAGTCTTTACCAGATGAATCAGATAAAATATGATTAGCTATTTCATCTCTCCCTAACATTGAACGTAAAGTACGTGCAACAGTTTTTGAAGATAATTCCGTCTTCTTGCATAGGCATACAACCAATGAGTCCAAATTAGACATCAACGCATTTGCGTTTGCCAAACGTTCTAAGGATGTGCTCACTCGACTCAATTTCTCAACATATAGTGCACTCGTTTTACGCCAAAAATCTTCAGCATCAAAATCCACGATCATACTTCTAGTCACCGAACCAGATTTAGCAAAATAATTATAAATTACCTGATTATCAACCAACACAGAGTGGCAATGCTGAAGAAAATCAATATTAAAAATCTGGTCTTCCCATGGTTTAAGGTCCTCAATTAAAGAAATACCTGATTCTAAGATCAATGTCTTTCTATATAAATGTTTCCACATAAAACCATGCAGACGATCTTTACCCTTTAGAGAACCAAATGCTTGAGGAAGTACAACTTCCTTAATATTATCTCTGTATATTCCAGTGTCATAAGGAGGATGTATAACATAAACATCATCACCAAAATGAACTTTGTGAGAAGTAATATAAAAATCGCATTTCAGCTCTGATAATACCTTTGCAGCGTGGTCATACCCTCCAGGTTCCAAATAATCGTCGGAGTCACAAAAACCCACATAGTCGCCATGACACTCATTTATGCCTAACATGCGAGCTCGGATATAGCCAATATTATCTTTCAGTGTGCGAATAAAAAAGCGATTATCCTTCTTTGCATATTCCTCACATATCTCACCACATCGATCAGGTGAACCATTATCTATGAGAAAGAACTCCAAATCAGGACTTTTTAACGACATCATTGAATCAAGAAGCCGAGGTAAGTCTTTCTCAGCCTTATAAATCGTGGTGACGATACTAATTCTCATGGCATGGAGTATAATAACTAATTATTCCTGTGAGAATGCGAGAACAATGCCAACTTAGACATCAAAAAGGCACGTTCTTTAGCTGACAAAACAATGAAGGTAGTAGCCATGAATCCAATCACTGTGAAAATAATCGCAGCTATAATCAATTGGGACCATGCATGAACCTCAAACACATATTTCATCGCTAGCCCTATTATGCAGAGTATAACCGTGCA
>ONKB01000125.1 GCA_900318305.1 uncultured Prevotellaceae bacterium
CCCTCACAAGCCAAGGTAGAAAACACACAGAACCACTTTTCTAACGTTTAACTGGCAAATTGCTGACAATCAGCACTTAAAGCATTCAAAGGTTGGTTTCAAAGTCCATTATTCTGTAGGAAAGATGTTAATAATCCAAAAAAAAGCCGTAATTTTGCATAAATTCAATACACATCTATGTCACAGACAAAAGTACGTGTACGCTTTGCCCCAAGTCCGACTGGACCTCTGCATATAGGAGGCGTGCGCACAGCCCTATATAATTATTTGTTTGCCCGCAAAAATGGCGGAAAACTGATTCTCAGAATCGAAGACACCGACTCCTCTCGCTTTGTGCCCGGAGCTGAGGAATATATCATAGAATCGTTCAAATGGCTGGGCATCACTTTTGACGAAGGTGTCGGCATCGGCGGCGACTATGGTCCTTACCGTCAGTCGGAACGCCGTGACATCTACAAGAAATATGTCAAGCAACTCCTGGACGAGGGCAAAGCCTATATAGCCTTTGATACACCCGAGGAACTGGAAGCCCAAAGAGTGAAGATTGAGAATTTCCAGTATGATGCTTCCACCAGGAACATGATGCGGAACTCTCTCACTCTTCCCCAAGATGAGGTTGAAAGACTTATCGCCGAGGGGACACAATATGTGGTGCGTTTCAAAATAGAACCAGGGCGTGAAATTCATGTAAACGACATTATCAGAGGTGACGTCAGCATTAACTCTTCTATCCTTGATGACAAAGTGCTTTTCAAAAGTGCCGACCAATTGCCAACATACCATTTGGCGAATATTGTCGATGACCATCTCATGGAAATATCCCACGTTATCCGCGGAGAGGAATGGTTGCCATCAGCACCACTTCACATATTGCTCTATGAGGCCTTTGGATGGGCAGACAGCATGCCGCGCTTTGCTCACCTCCCCTTATTGCTGAAGCCTGTGGGCAATGGCAAGTTATCTAAGCGCGACGGTGACAAGTTAGGCTTCCCAGTATTCCCTCTGGAATGGCATGATCCCAAGTCAGACCAGATTTCTTCAGGATACAGGGAACAAGGATACCTTCCTCATGCTGTTGTGAATTTTCTTGCCTTACTGGGTTGGAATCCCGGCAATGACCAGGAGATAATGTCAATGGACGAATTGATTGAACACTTTGACTTGGAGAAATGCAGTAAGAGTGGCGCCCGTTTTGACTACCAAAAAGGTATCTGGTTTAATCACCAGTATCTGCTCATGCAGGACGACAAAGACTGGGTTCCTGATTTTGACAAGATCTTGCGACAAAACAACATCATCTCTACCGCTGAGAAAGAAGCCAAAGTCGTTGAGCTGATGAAGACGAAAGTGGTGGAATATACTGACAACGACGGCAACAAGAAGAAACGCAATATCAGTTTCGTGAGTGATTTGTGGCCACTGACAAAATTTTTCTTCGTAGCCCCGGAATATAATACGGAAGATAAATTCGTGTGCAAAAACTGGAAAGAGGATTCTGCTGCCGACATGCAGAAATTATATGACTTGTTGAGCGGGTTGGAAGATTTCAGCGTAGAAAGCCAGAAGAACCTTGTTGACTCCTGGGTTGAGAAAACCGGGAAACGCCCTTGGAACGCATGGCGCGTGGCACTGGTTGGCACAGGGCAAGGGCCTGATATGTATGAGTTGTCGGCATTCCTGGGTAAAGAGGAGACCTTAAACCGAATCAAATCTGCAATTAAAGTACTGGGAGAATGTATACAGTAGGCATTATCCTATATGGTATCGGTATTTATATCGCTTCTTTCTTTAACAAGAAGGCAAAATTGCTATTGAAAGGACAACGCCAGAGTTTCAAGATTCTCAAAGAGAAAATAGATCCTGAAGCAGACTATATATGGTTTCATGCTGCTTCGCTGGGAGAATTTGAACAAGGGCGGGTGCTAATGGAGCGAATACGGCGTCAATATCCCAAGTATAAGATTGTACTCACCTTTTTCTCCCCATCAGGCTATGAGGTAAGAAAAAACTATGACGGAGCAGATGTGATTTGCTATCTTCCTTTAGACACATTCTACAATTCCACCCGATTTCTAAAATTGGTCAAACCCAAGATGGCGTTCTTTATCAAGTACGAATATTGGGCCAATTATCTCTATGACTTGAAACACAAGCATATCCCAACATACAGCGTGGCAAGTATCTTCCACCCGAACCAGACATTTTTCAAACCTCTTGGGTTGATGTACAGGAAAATACTGGGATGCTTTACCCATCTGTTCGTACAAAATGAAGAATCCCGCAAATTGTTGGAAAGCAAGGGATTCTACAACGTATCAGTTATTGGAGACACACGCTTTGACCGTGTACTGGAAATACGGGAGGCTGCCAAGGACATCCCCTTGGCCGCTTTGTTTGCCCAGCAGAAAAAGGAAGAAGAGTATATCTTGGTAGCAGGCAGTTCATGGCCTCCAGATGAGGATATCATCATTGACTATTTTAACAGGCATCCTGAACAGTATCTGATATTGGCTCCTCATGTGGTCAACGAAAGCCATCTGCAAGACATTGAAAGGAAATTGCAACGCAAAGCATTACGTTTCTCTCAGGCCACAGAAGAAAACATTAAGGAAACTGATTGCCTGATTATAGACAGCTATGGCATGTTGTCATCCATCTACCGTTATGGTCAGGTGGCATATATCGGCGGAGGTTTCGGCGTTGGTATTCATAACGTTCCGGAAGCAGCGGTTTATGGTATTCCCACCATAGTCGGCCCTAACAACAAACGCTTCCGTGAGGTACAAACGCTAAAAGCGAAAGGGGCAACATTTGAAATTGAATCCAAGTCGGACTATGATTCCTTAATGAACCGTCTTGAGAAAGATGAGGATTTCCGTTGTCAGACAGGGAAAGCAGCCAAGGACTATATTGAAGGTGAGGCCGGTGCGGTTGACAGAATAATGAAAGAAATACAATTCTAATATAACATGACATATTTCGGTAACTTCGGGCCATTTGTTCTTCAAGATTTTCTGACTTGTTTCTTTGCCTTACTGGCGGTGATTGATGCACTGGGAGCAACACCTATTATCATAGACCTCAAGCATAAGGGCAGAGTTATTAATGTGGAGCGGGCTACCTGGATATCCTTGGTGCTGATGGTTGGCTTCCTGTTCTGCGGAGAATGGATCTTGCAACTTTTTAGTGTAGATATTAAGTCATTTGCCATAGGAGGTGCAATTATCTTGTTCTTGATATCCCTGGAGATGCTAATGGATGTCACTTTGTTTCACAACTCTGCAGATGTGACAAATTCAGCGACATTGATTCCTGTGGTATTCCCACTGTTAGCCGGAGCTGCGGCATTTACCACATTATTGTCTTTCCGCTCACAATTCTCCAACACCACCATTATCGCTGCCATTGTTGCCAACATGGTTTGGGTGTATATTGTATTCAAGCTGGCATTAAAGGCAGAGAATACCTTCTCGGGATCTTTGATTTTTGTCCTGCGAAGATTTTTCGGAATTATCCTATTGGCTGTTTCTATACGTTTGTTTACTTCCAACCTATTCCCTTTGATAGAGAGTTTCCGTCAGGGCGCCGGACAATAGTATATGAATGATGAAGTCTATAGTATACTGCTTCATTTTGTAAACCTGCTTGCCGAAAAAACCGACACAGATGGGACGACAATCCTATTACTCCTTGCCGGGATAGGCATTCCTGTTATTTTATGGTGTTATGCTTTATTGTCTTATATGGCTCTTTTTATACTCTCCGAAAAAAGAAAAGGAACGGCTGTAGGACAATTTGCTTTTATCTGTGTTACATTAATATTGTTAGTTGGTATTGGTGGGTTATTAATCTATAGCTGTTTATAAATCATGAAACAACGTCAAAGCAACATCGAACTACTCCGTCTGGTAGCCATGTTCCTGATTGTATTTACCCATACAAACTTCTTCTCCCTGGGCCGCCCAAAGATAGCCGCTTATAATGCCGAGCCAGTGTGGATTACTATACGCTTTGGCCTGCAAAGCCTGACATATATCGGGGTGAACCTGTTTATCTTGATTTCCGGTTATTTTGCCATTAAACCCAGATTCCGTTCTGTCTGTGCCTTTCTGTTTCAAATACTCTTTTTTTCGTTGTCGGTGATAGGCATCCTTTTTATTATTGGAGAATTCACTGGACAGACTCTTGTCAAATGGAGTTATTTGGGTGATGCCTTTATGATTCTCTCACGCTATAATTGGTTTATTCCGGCATATCTGCTCTTAATGCTCTTCGCCCCGATGATAAACGATTTTTGCGAGAAAGCATCACGGCTCCAGTTGGGAATGTTTATTGTCCTTCTTCTTGCAGCCTCATCGTATTTAGGCTGGGGATTGCATTATAGCAAGGAATTTAACGACGGATACTCATTCGTCTCGATGATATTGTTATATATCACAGGGCGCTATCTGCGCCTCCATCATTATTGGCTGGTAAACCGTAGTTATAAAGTTGATGCGGCTTTTTTCCTTTTATATGTAGTGATTAACACAGCCCTTGCCCTGTGGAGAATACAGAATCCCTATCGGATGAGTCTGTTCGCACTAAATAACCCGATACAGTTATATGGAGCCGTCTGCTTCTTCCTGTTCTTTACAAAGATTCAAATCCAAAGTACTCTCATCAACAAACTGGCAATGGGAACATTTGGCATATTCCTCCTCCAAATGCATCCCCATGTTATACCCCATTTCAGAAATCTGATAAAAACCTTGAATAGTAATTTAGAGCATGGAACCTTTGTATTAATCCTTTTCGGGGTTGTGCTGTTGTTTTGTCTGGCCGGAATACTTATGGATATTCCCCGACAAAAGTTGTGGAATAGAATAGATACGCCGTTAATGAACCTATATGAAAGAATAAAGGGTTCAATACTCAACCACGGGAAATAGAAAAAGCACGGCTATTGTGCCGTGCTTTTTCTTGTCTATAGTATTACATCTTACTTTTTTGAAGGCGGAAGCGCCTTGTTAATAGCATCGTTAACTTTTTGGGCAGCATTATTGACAGCATCGTTAGCCTTTGTCTTTGCCTCGTTAACTTTTTCATTAGCAGCTTCATTGGCAGCATTCTTGGCATTATCTACACTTTCCTGTGCAGCCTTCTTGGCGTTATCTACAGTTTCGGTAGCAGCATTGACAGCATTGTCAACCGCATCCGTAGCTGCTTTTTCAGCATTTTCCTTAACCTCTGTAGCAGCATTGACGGCATTATCCACAGCATCGTTGACTGCTTCCTCAAAATCCTTGCCTGTCGCATCTTTATAAGACTGCAAAGCTGAGGTCAGCTTCTGCTGGGCGTTCTCCAATTTGCTTTTGGCACCCTCTAAGATTTCTTGTGCCTCAGCAATAGCTGTATTCTTAGCATCCTCTGAATCATAGGTAGCGCTGGTTACAGCGTCAAGATTTGCCTGGAGAGAATCTACTTCAGAGGTGATTTGCTGTACTTCGATGTTAGCCGCCTCAACATCTTTTGTTGCCTGAGCTTCATCAACTTTCTTTGAGCAAGATACCATACAGAGTATCGCAGCTGCTGCAAACATTAAACCAATACGTTTCATGTCTTTAATTTTTTAATGAGTTAATAATTGGGAAAATAGTTATTTCAATTCAAAGTTTATAATTATAGGCCGATGGTCAGAAGGGTGATAGAAGTTGGAAATATTCTGAGGATTTCTGATGGGTTGGGTATAGCTGTCGGTAATGATATTGGCATCCTTAACCATAGCGTAAAGTTTAGGCGTCATATACACATAATCTATGCGAGCATTACCGCCACACGATGTGATAAACTCATTAGGATGGCTTTGCTTGATAACATCCAGATATGGTGTATGATTAAGGATGAAGTCATGAGTCAGAAAACGCTTACTGTCTTTGTCAAGCTTATAGGTATCGTTATCCACCCTTGATATCGAATTAAAGTCACCCATCATCATCCAGAGTTCCTTTTTGCTGTTTTTCTGCTGGAGAATGGTTTCCTTGCAGATGTATTCCATTTCTATTCTACGGAAAATATCACCTTCGCTTCTGGCAGCACTAGCGGCCCGTTGATCTTTAGGTATGTTGTAACCATATCCATGTGGCCAAGTATGAAGAGTTACAATATTTATTTTCTTTTTACCTAATTGCAATTGTGACCATGAGGAGCCATGAGCGACTATTGTATCCGCATTCCCTACAATTTTTTTCTTCATCTCAATGGGATACTTTGATGTAATGAGTTGAGGATAATTGTCGGGGTGGGCACTCAAATAAATATAGCTGTGTCCATAGCGTAGAGCCAGCCTTTTCCAGCGTGCCAGACACTCTTCTTCGGTTTCGCGCTCACGTTGGTCGGTATCAGTCACATACAACTTTTGTGCCTCACACCATACACAGATGTCCGGCTGCTGTTTGTTGACCCAGTCCGTGAATCGCTTATAATCATCTTTTTGGCCGTCCCACATACCATTCTGGATATTCCAGTAAAGCAAACGCAGGGGTTGGGGCTTCTTGGCTTGGGATATGTTAAACGTCAAAGAAATTGCAACAAAAAGCGATAAAATGTGTTTTAATGATTTCATATTACTGATTTTGTTTGTTGTTTCCAAATGCGAAGAGCCTCGTTTTCTGCCTGTTCCATGATTTCACGTTCACCCGGTCCCTTGTCATTGATGCCGCACAAGTGAAGAATACCATGGATGATAACACGGTGCAACTCCGTATCATAGTTGGTCTTAAATTGTTCACTGTTGCTTTTGACTGTATCCAGACTGATGAAAATATCTCCATGAAGTGTCTTTCCGGTTGAATAGTCAAAGGTGATAATATCAGTATAATAATTATGATGAAGGAATTGGTTATTAACTTCCAGTATTTTCTTGTCATTACAAAAGATATATGCTATATCACCGATTCTGAATCCATAAGATGCAGCAATAGTATGCAGCCATTTATTGTTTTCTCTTTTGGAAATGGCTGGCATTTTAACTCCGTCGGTTATATAGCTAATCATTTCAATTATCGTCAAACAGTGAAGGGCCAGTGGTAATGTGAGATTTAGGAATCTTGCCCAGATGCTTGTATGCCAAGTCAGTGGCCTCTCTTCCTCGTGGAGTCCTTTTAATAAAACCTTCCATGATAAGGAAAGGCTCATAGACCTCCTCAAGGGTTCCCTCTTCTTCGCCAATACTGGTAGCAATATTGTTTACACCTACAGGACCGCCGTTGAATTTGTCAATAATGGTCGTGAGGATTTTGTTATCAATCTCATCCAAACCATAACGGTCTATATTGAGAGCCTCAAGGGCAATATGTGCGATTTTAAGATCTATGCTGCCATTGCCTTTGACTTGTGCATAGTCGCGGACACGTCGCAACAGGGCGTTGGCAATACGCGGTGTCCCTCTGCTCCTTCCAGCAATCTCAAAGGCAGCATCCTCTGTAATCTTCACCTTTAGCATTCTGGCAGAACGCAACAAGATGCGTTTCAGAATCTGGGCATCATAGTATTCCAAATGGAGATTGATGCCGAAACGGGCACGCAAAGGAGCTGTCAACAGTCCACTACGTGTAGTGGCACCGACCAAGGTGAATGGATTCAATGTAAGTTGTATGCTCCGGGCTGCCGGACCTTTATCCAGCATAATGTCTATCTTGAAATCTTCCATGGCAGAATAAAGATATTCTTCTACTACGGGAGACAAACGATGAATCTCATCTATGAATAGGACATCATGAGGTTCCAGAGATGTCAGCAAACCCGCCAAGTCACCTGGCTTGTCAAGTACGGGACCTGAAGTGACTTTGAACCCGACACCAAGTTCATTCGCTATGATATTGCTGAGAGTCGTCTTTCCTAATCCAGGAGGACCATGAAGCAAAGTATGGTCCAAAGGCTCGCCACGATATTTTGCTGCCTCAACAAAGACTTTGAGATTGTCTACGACCTTAACCTGACCGCTGAAGTCGTCAAAAGTCAAAGGACGCAACGCATTCTCGTATTCCTTGTCAGAATGCAATCCTATCTGCTCGCTTCGAATGTCAAAGGTATCTTCCATTTAATTATTTTTTCTTTTTGTCTGTAGCCAACAGCTCCAGGGCTTTCATGACAGCAGCATTTTCTTCGTTCATGATGGCGAAATACTCTGACATATCCCAGATATCCCTCGCTGTAAGGGCTTTGACTATCATCTTGACTTCACCAATGGCGCGTTTCTTCTCATCCTCGTCTTTTGGCATGACATTCAGTCGTTTTCCGGCACTGAAGATGCTGTCAACAATTTCCATAGGGGTATCAAACTCCTTCTTGAATTGCTCAAAATCAGTATATTTCTCTTTCAAAGCCTTGCGGTGAATATCCTGATAAGACATATAACTTTCCAGAATACAGTTTTTAAGGCTTAAGTTCCGATAATATTTTGAGTATTTGAGCGTATCCAGAGGAATGAAGTAATCGGGCATAATACCTCCTCCACCATAGACAACACGTCCTTTTTTCAAAGTCTTGTATTTGAGGGAATCGGCAAAGTGGATACTGTCCTGATGCATCAGCTCACCAATCTTGTAACGATTCAAGACATCTTGCTGATATTCTTTTGACTTTCCTTTTTCATAAGGTTTCTGAATGCAGCGCCCCGAAGGAGTATAATAGTGTGACACCGTCACACGGATAAGTGAGCCATCGGGAAGTGGTATCGGACGTTGTACAAGACCTTTACCAAAAGTGCGGCGACCTACAATATAACCGCGATCATGGTCTTGAATTGCTCCGCTGACAATCTCTGCTGCCGAAGCAGTATATTCATCCACCAACACAACAATATTTCCCTTGAGGAACTGGCCATTGCCTTCTGACTTGTATTGCTGGTTTGGCACGGCACGACCGTCTGTATAGACCAGAAGCGCATCCTTCTCCAGGAACTGACTGGCTACGCCGACCGATGCTTCCAGATAACCGCCACCATTCTCTTGCAAGTCAAGGATAAGGCTTTTCATTCCTTGCTTCTTCAGTTTCGCCAAGGCTTCAACAAGTTCCAGTTTTGTATTTACTGCAAAACTGCTGATACGGATAAGTCCTATACCGGGACGTATCATGTAGGAAGCATCTACCGAATGCAACGGAATTTTATCGCGTACGACTTTAAACTTCAGTATCTCTGGTACATTCCGGCGCACAACACCCAAATTGACGACTGTCGCCTTAGGTCCCCGGAGACGTTTCATAATCTTATCGCGTGGCATCTTTACACCAGCAATGGCTGTATCGTTCACGGATACAATGCGGTCACCCGGCAGAATACCTACTTTCTCCGAAGGTCCTTTGGGTATTGTCTGGATTACAACAAGAGTATCTCTGAGAATATTGAACTGAACACCGATACCTTCAAAATTGCTGTTTAGAGGTTCATTTAGCTTCTTCGTCTCTTCAGCATTGGTATATGAAGTGTGAGGATCCAGCTCAGACAGCATACCCTTGATGGCTGCATCAGTCAGTTTCCCGGCGTCAAGGGTGTCGATATAAAGTGTTTTTAAAGCCATCTCAGCCATAGTAAGTTTCCTGAGCGCCATTTCTTCTTGAGGAGAAAGGCGTTTAGTCTGCTGTCTTGGCTGCGGTCGTGATTGCCCCATCTGATCAGGCAGGAGCTGTTGCCCGTATGCAACACTCCCCATGACAAAGAAGAGCACTAAGAAAATATTTTTCATTTTGTTTGAGGTTTAGGGAGATATTGGGTAACGTCTTCACCATAGGAGATAAGCTCACGAATGGCGCTGGAGCTTATACATCCATATTGATGCTCAGTAAAGAGAAGTATGGTCTCTATACCTGTTGACTGTTTGTTCAAATCGGCAATATCACGCTCATATTCAAAATCACGAACAGAGCGCAAGCCACGCAGAATGAAATTGGCTTTTACTTTCTTGGCAAAAGCTATTGTCAGCGTGTCATAGGAGAGCACTTGAATACGTGGCTCGTCTTTATATAGTGAATGTATGAATTCTATACGCTTCTCAACAGGGAAAAGCGGCCTTTTCTCAGCATTGACACCAATGCCTATAATTATTTTGTCAAACAACGGCAAAGCACGTCTCACCACACTATCGTGTCCTATGGTGAACGGGTCGAAACTGCCCGGGAAAATAGCTATTCTCTCCATAATTGAACATTTATCCTTCTACGAAATCTTCTTCTGGGCGGTCTTCTTCAATGACCAGATTGTCTATGATGAAGTTCTGACGTTCCATTGTATTTTTGCCCATATAATAATTCAGCAAATCGTTGACCTGGTCATCTTTGTGCAAAGTGACTTGTTCAAGACGCATTTCCGGACCTATGAAAAACTTGAATTCATCTGGAGAAATCTCACCCAGACCTTTGAATCGCGTAATTTCAGGGTTAGGACTCAGGTCTTTGACAGCCTGAATCCTTTCTTGTTCAGAATAACAATAGCGCGTCTCAAATTCGGAGCGTCCACTACTCTTCTGGTTTTTCAGTATAGCCGCACCAGCAGTGTCTGCCGATATCTTGATTTTGTCTCCGCTGTCTTTCTTCACCGTCTTGCGCTTGTTCCTCACACGGAAAAGCGGAGTCTGCAAAATATAGACATGGCCTTTCTTAATGAGTTCTGGGAAAAACTGCAGGAAGAAAGTGGTCATCAACAAGCGGATGTGCATGCCATCCACATCGGCATCAGTTGCGATAATGACCTTATTGTAGCGCAGTCCGTCAAGACCATCCTCAATATTCAGTGCCGCCTGCAACAGATTAAATTCCTCGTTTTCATATACAATCTTCTTTGTCAGGCCATATGAGTTCAGAGGTTTACCGCGTAGGCTGAAAACAGCCTGGGTAGCCACATCGCGACTCTTGGTAATGGAACCACTGGCAGAGAGACCCTCTGTGATAAAGATAGACGATTCTTCGCGAAGGTCACCCTTGGCATCATTGAAGTGGATATGGCAGTCACGCAACTTACTGTTATTGAGACTTACTTTCTTGGCTCTTTCCTTGGCTTGCTTTGAAGCTCCAGCCATAGCTTTGCGCTCACGCTCCGATTCAACAATCTTCTGCTGTATAATTTCGGCAATATCCAGATTCTTATGAAGATAATTATCTACGTTCTCCTTGATAAAATCACCGATAAATTTATTGACACTTACACCTGAGAGAGGAAACGGATTGCCGTTGCTGTCTTTTGGCGGTGCCATAGTAAGGGAACCAAGTTTTATTTTCGTCTGACTCTCAAATACAGGCTCTATCACCTTGATTGCAATAGCACCGACAAGACCGTTGCGGATGTCGGTATATTCGTAGTTCTTGCCGAAGAAGTCCTTGATGGTACGGGCAATATGCTCTTTGAACGCACTTTGGTGTGTTCCTCCCTGAGTCGTATGCTGCCCATTGACATAGGAATAATATTCCTCACCATATTGCTGGTTGACATGGGTAAAGGCAATGTCGATACCATTCCCCTTAATGTGAATCACGGGGTAGAGCATCTTCTGAGTAATATTGTCTGTCAGCAAGTCTTCAAGACCATTGCGACTGATAATACGGGAACCATTGTTATAAATAGTCAGACCAGTATTGAGATAGGTATAATTGCGGAGCATGAAACCGATGTACTCATTTTGGAAATGGAATTTGTGAAACAACTCGGGATCAGGCTCAAAATAAATGTAAGTACCATTTTCCTCAGGACTGTCCCCGTAGTTATCTTCCTTGAGGACGCCTTTCTCAAAGATGGCTTCATGAAACTTGCCGTCCCGGTGACTGCGGGCAATAAATCGGCGGCTCAGGGCATTGACGGCCTTGATGCCGACACCGTTAAGGCCCACGCTGGCAGTAAAGACAGCGGTATCATATTTTGCACCCGTGTTCAGCTGCGATACGGCAGGAATCAGACTGCCCAGGGGAATTCCACGTCCGTAATCGCGCACAGATGCACTAAGGTCTTCCTTTATCTCTATGTCGATACGTTTTCCGAATCCCTCGTTAAACTCGTCAATACTATTGTCTATGGTTTCTTTCAATAACACATATATACCATCCTCTGGCTGGGAACCATCGCCGAGACGTCCAATATACATACCAGGACGCAGACGTATATGCTCCACATCGTTCAAGTGGCGTATTTTGTCTTCGTTGTAATCTACGACACGCTTCTCTTCTGATTCCTGATTCAAAAGGACATCGTCTTCTTCGTTGAAAATATCAGACATGTATGTTTTCTTTCTTTTTGTGTTTTGGTATTTAGTTTCTCCGCCTTAAAGATTTTTCTTGAAACATCTCCTGCGGCGCATGTTAGCTGTCTCAAAGTATTCCCATTGCTTCTGCACGGCAGAGTTAAGCTCCAACTCGGGATTCGTCTCACAGTATTTGTATCCGTTGCGGATATATATCGGCAGCAAGTCGGTAAAGAGCATTGCATTGACTCCTTTGTTTTGGTATTCCGGCTTGATGGCTACAAGCAGGAGGTCCACTGTGTCTGGGTGCTTGCCCTTGAGGACTCTCAGCAGATGGAACCATCCGAAGGGAAGAAGTTTTCCCTTGGCTTTCTGCAAAGCCACACTTAGGCTGTCCATGCTGATACCTACACCTATCAGTTCTCCTTCTGCTGTCTCTATAATGGACACCATCTCCAAGTTGAGCAAACCAAGATAGGTCTTGACATACTGATCTATCTGTGCCTGGGTGAGGGCGACGAATCCGAACAAATCTTTGTAACCTTCGTTAATCAGCTCAAAGAGACGCTGGCCATATTTTTCCTCTCTTATTTTCTTTTTAGTCAGTTTGATGTTGCGAAGACCATACTTTTTCTGTACGATTTCGCTGATGCGCACCATCTTGTCAGGAACCTTATCAGGTACAACCATACGGAACTCCACCCAGTCGGCAGCTTTCTCAAAACCCATCTCTTCCATGTGCTTCGGATAATATGGATAGTTATAGATGGTTGCCATTGTACCAGGAATATCATACCCGTCCAGCAGCATGCCTTCGGCATCCATATCAGTAAAGCCTAGCGGTCCTTCTATATTTTCCATACCGTGAGCCTTGCCAAATTCCTCGACAGCACCAATCAGCGACCTGCTCACATCAACATCGTCAATATAGTCAATCCATCCAAATCTCACCGTTTTCTTCCCCCAACGCTCATTGGCGCGATGATTGATGATAGCGGCAACACGCCCGACAAGAGTATCACCCTGATAGGCAAGAAAAAATTCTGCTTCGCAAAATTCCATGGCGGGATTCTTTGAAGAGAAAGTATCCAGCATATCTTCATAGAGGTCTGGGACAGAATAAGGGTTGGTTTTATACATCTCGTAATTAAAACGGATAAATTTCTTCATCTCCGCCTTAGTCGAGACCTTTTTTATAATGGTTTTCATTAATCTTGTATGATAAGACTACAAAGATAATAAAAACAAAAGAAAATCAGCTAAAGACAGGGACAATAATGACAATATGTCTTCTACCCATAACTCTGCAGACCATCTATATTTACAAGAAATAATACCACAAATACTCATTCCAGAGGATATACCACCCTTCTACCGCAAGCCAAATGACCAACAATGTGGCAAAAATCAAAAGACATACAAAGCGAGTGCTTTTGAAAATGTCCCTTAAAACCATTTCAGAAAACAGCCAATGGCGAAAACCTCCGTCTATATGCTGTACCAGTCCTGTTCTGAAATTATAAACATAAATAGGGCGAATGCGCCAGGGATAATTGTAGGCATTTTGCCAGTCATGCATGCAGTATTCCCAATAGCCATAACGGTTCCACCATTCTCCGGTTATGTATCCATGTTTTTTTGCATAATCCGTGATAAGAGAATGCTTTCCTCCCTCTCCTGCGTTGTTGTGGACATACCGGGGCGCCAGACCATAGTTGAGAATTTTCCCCAGCGACACCCTACAGACAATCATCACAGGATTATTATCGCTAAGGCGATAGCTGTCATAGGCATAGGTCTTGGCTGTGCTTATAGCTGAGCCGAAATAAGCACCTGCTCCAGCCCAGCCGTTACGACTGGAACAGAAGGTTCCGTCAGTTCTTTTCCTTGACATTCCCTTTTCCCACTCATTGCCGGCTATATGTTGGGCTGCCGTCAAATCCGTGCCGTGATATAATGTAATAGTGGGAATAAAAATATCCATTACTGTCCATATTGCCCCCTCTATCAGGACCAGACTACCTCTGAAGACAGGGTATTTAATCAGTCTCAGGGGAAACCAGACAATCCACTTCAGGATATTTCCTCTTCCTTCATCCTCCTGACTGGGTTGAAGCGTCTCCATGAAAAGGTCATAGAGTTCTAACAGACCATAAGCGAACATATTGTACCAGATGGCATTTATCAGGCGAAGAGGGGTGATGAGGATATACAGTATTATCTCGGCAGGATATAATAAGGGATGGAAAAAACTCCTTACTCCGTCACTGGGATTGCCTTTAGTCAGATATCTCCAAGGTTCCATCAAAATGAGTTGCATCCTGTTCAGAAGCCAGAAAGGGAAAGTCGTAATTTTATAAAGGAATTCAAAGAATGATGTATAGTCTGAACCCAGCGAGTCCACAATCATCTTTAATTTCAGAAGAAAGACTATCACCGCACCTATTATAGCTCCAACACCAGCATCGTTTACAAAAAACTTCGTGATAAGTGCACCTATCCCTGCGAAGATGGCAACGGTGATAAGGAATTCCAGAATCTGTGCATGAAAGACCAGACAGAAAATAACAAACAACACAAAAAGAATCTTCTTTATGACATCCCATACATCCTGGGAAAGAAATCTATGCCTCTGAGAGACATTTTGGGAAGCAGGAGCCGGTTCTTTATATACAGGATTCTTGTAGACCACATACTGTGTGGCCACATAGCCGGTACGTCCATTAAAATCTATCTCACCCCATTGTGTGGAGCTATTCTGGGTTACAGAATTGATAACAATCTCGTCATTCTTGTGCAGTTTCCCTATTTTGGCGTATCCTTTCCCTGGACCGCTCCGCACATTCAGCGTTGTCGTTACACGGCAATAAGCAGGATACGACTCAGCCTTGGGAACTATCGTCGCAGCAGATAAAAACAACAGCAATATGGCATTGAGGATAATTGTTGTTATTGTCTTTCTTGAAATTGCAATTGCCGTCATACTTGTTCTTGCGCTTTCTTTATCAAGCTGGTTTCATCTCCACAAATGTACATCTTTTTTATCATATACAGATATCACTTCCATACGATATCTACAGTTGTTATTTATATGTGCCCAAAAACAACGGCATCATCTGCCAGAAAGAGTTTTTGACCCGAAAAATTGAGAAAATATTAAAAAAATTAAATAATTCTTTGCTAAATCAAAAGTTAGAACTATTTTTGCGTAGTAATTTGCTCGTATTGTATAAAATTTAGATTAAAAATAATATAAAAATGAAAAAGTTTTTGTTTTCTTTGGTTGCAGGCATGTTGCTCTGTGCTCCTGTGACAAATGCTGCAGAATCTACGGAGAATAAGGCTCCTTATCTCTTCGTAGGTGTACAAGGCGGCGGTCAGACAACCTTTACAAATTATAACAACACCAAGTTGGTGATGCCTTTCGGCGCTGTTTATTTTGGAGGTTATTATAATCCCGTTGTGGGTGGACGTGTTCATGTCAGCGGTTGGCGTTCAAAGGGTGGTATTGAGTCTCTGAACAGGACTTATTACTACAATTATTATACGGCCAATGCAGATTTGTTGCTCAACGTTTCCAATCTTCTGTGGAAGAATGATACCCACTTCTTTAATCTTGTATTGCTCGGTGGCGTTGGTTTGAACTACGCTTGGCACAATAATGATTTTGCCAATATCGTTAAACAGTATCCCGTATATGGTGGCGATAATCCTACAGCATGGACAAAATCAACCTTAGGACATAATTTCCGCTTAGGCCTCCAATTGGATTTGAACGTATCAAAGCGCATCGGTGTAAACCTTGAAGTTACCGCCAATAACCTGAATGACAAGTTCAATTCCAAATATGCCAACAAAGATGACTGGATGCTTACCGCAGGTATAGGTGTTAGCTATAAATTTGCTTACAAGAAGGTTCAGCCTGTAGTTGCTCCCACTCCAGCCCCGGCTCCTGCACCAGCTCCTGCTCCAAAACCAGCTCCGGCACCTGCACCGAAACCAGCACCGGCTCCAGCTCCTGTTGCTAAGCCAGCACCTGCGCCAGCTCCTGTTGTCAAGACAGTCCAGGAGAATGTGTTCTATGAAATACGTTCCTCTAAGGTTCCTCAGGCAGAAATGGCAAAAGTTGAGCGCGTAGCTAAATTCTTGAAGGAGAATCCTGAAGCTACCGTTGACGTTGTTGGTTATGCTGATGTGAAGACGGGTAATCCTCGTATCAACATGAAGTACTCTCAGCAGCGTGCAAATGACTTGAAGAAAATGCTGACAACAAAATATGGCATCGACTCCAGCCGCATCAAAGCAAGCGCCAAGGGTGACACCGTTCAGCCATTCGCAGAGAATGTAAAGAACCGTGTATCTATCATCTCAGGCACTACCAAGAAGTAGCATATTTCATACAATATCATCAAACGAGCCGTTCCGACAATCGCCGGGACGGCTTGTTTGGACTTATTGGGCTGCAACACGAAGATATTTAGCCGAACTTTTGATAGGGTAAGAAAATAGCTGTAACTTTGTACTGTTATTTTCTTCTTGAGCAATGCAAGAACAGAAAGATAATCTCCAAGATTTTGAAATCATGGCCCCCGTAGGATCATGGGAATGTTTGTCAGCTGCCTTCAAGGCTGGAGCCGACTCCATTTATTTTGGTGTAGAGGCTCTTAACATGCGTGCCCACTCTGCAGCCCATTTTACATGTGAAGACCTGCATAATATTGCCAGCCAGTGCCATGAACATGGTGTAAAAAGCTACCTTACAGTGAACACCATTATGTATCAGGAGGATCTGCCCTTGATGCGCAGTATCTGTGATGCAGCCAAGCAGGCAGGCATCTCCGCCATTATTGCAAGCGACGTGGCGGTCTTACAGTATTGCCGCGACATAAACCAGGAAGTACACTTATCCACCCAGCTGAATATCAGCAATATTGAGGCTCTGAAATTCTATGCCCAGTATGCCGACGTAGTGGTACTGGCACGTGAGCTTAATATGGGTCAAGTCGCAGACATCAGTATGCAGATAGAGCAACAGAATATATTAGGTCCCAGCGGCGAGAAAGTCCGTATCGAGATGTTTTGTCATGGAGCCTTGTGTATGGCTGTCAGCGGAAAATGCTATCTGAGCCTGAACAATCTTGGATATAGTGCCAACAGGGGTGCATGTCTTCAGGTCTGCCGCCGTTCCTATACCGTGAAGGACCGTGAAACTGATATGGAACTTGATGTAGACAACAAATACATCATGAGCCCCAAGGACCTGAAGACAATACGTTTCCTGGACAAGATGGTTGAGGCTGGCGTTAAGGTATTCAAAATAGAGGGACGTGCCCGTGGACCTGAATATGTATATACTGTCACACAATGCTATAAAGAGGCTCTGCGTTCCGTGCTAGAAGGGACATTTACCAAAGAGAAGAAAGACGCTTGGGACGAAAGGCTCAAGACTGTGTTTAACCGCGGATTCTGGGACGGCTATTACCTGGGGCAGACCCTGGGCGAATGGAACAAGGAATATGGCTCGTCGGCGACAGAGAAAAAGGTTTATGTCGGCAGAGGTATCAAGTATTTCTCCCGCCTTGGCGTTGCAGAGTTCGAAATACAGGCTTCCACGATAAAAAAAGGCGACAAGCTGATGGTTACAGGTCCCACAACAGGCATTGTCTATTTTTCTGCAGATGAGATACGATATGACTTGCAGCCAGTTGAGGTGGCAGAGCAAGGACAGCGTGTCTCTATGAAAGTGGCAGAGAAGATTCGTCCGTCCGACAAACTGTTTAAAATCGTTCCTGCGGAGGAAATCACAAAAGCACCAAGAGAATTAAAGTAATCTGCTTTGGAATTGTTCCTTTTTTCATATCTTTGCATATAATTAAAAACAACATCCTGTCTTTAAGATGGATTCTGATTATTTATCATCCCTATTCCCTCAAACTGTCAAGGCATTGTCCGATTGCTCTGTCATGTCAGAAAAGGGATTTTTTCATGAATGTAGTGACAATGACCCTCTTCCGTCCGCAAAAGCTCTTGAAGAAATAGTGGAACTGTGCCGTTCCATTTTTTTCCCGGGTTTCTATGGCCGCTCCTCTATCAACAAAAAGACCTTGCAATATACTATCGGTGTATCCGTGGAACGTTTGGCAAAACTGCTTGTCAAACAGATTGCCGCTGGGTTGTGTTTTGTGGCAAAGCCCAAAAGGGATGAGAGCCGGGAGCCTATTTACAAAAAAGCGGAAGAGATTACCCATATTGTATTGGAATTGCTGCCTGACATCCGCAAGACGTTAGAGACAGATGTTGTCGCAGCTTTTGACGGTGATCCGGCAGCCGAGAATTTCGGTGAGGTGATTTGCTGCTACCCGGTCATCAAGACATTGACCAATTACCGCCTGGCACATGAGTTGTTTAAACTGAATGTGCCACTGATACCTCGCATGCTGACAGAAATGGCCCATAGTGAAACTGGCATAGATATCCATCCGGGTGCACAGATTGGCCATCACTTTACGATAGATCATGGTACAGGCGTTGTCATCGGTGCCACATGTATCATTGGCAACTATGTGAAACTCTATCAGGGAGTAACTCTCGGAGCACGCAGTTTTCCTCTGGACGATGACGGCAACCCCATAAAAGGTATCCCGCGCCATCCAATACTGGAAGACAACGTTATTGTCTATTCCAATGCCACAGTACTGGGACGTATTACCATTGGCAAAGGTACAGTCATAGGTGGTAACGTCTGGGTGACCAATGATACGGAACCGGGTAGTGTTATTGTTCAGGCAACACAGAAAAAAAGCAAACTACAGAGTGATTTAATTTATCCGCAAGATTTCGGCGGGTTATAATACTATATTTTTTTAATGGAAAAATTTAAACTCATCGCCAAGACTTTCCAAGGTTTAGAGGAAGTCCTAGCTCAAGAGCTGATAAAACTGGGCGCAGAGGATGTAGAGCGTGGAAACCGTGTGGTATATTTCACAGGAGATAAGGAACTGATGTACCGCGCCAATTTTGAGTTGAGGACTGCCGTCCGTATCCTGAAACCTATCGCCACATTTGAGGCAACTACTGCCGACGAGGTTTATGAGGGTGTGAAAAAAATTGACTGGACACAATATCTGGATCTGTCAACGACGTTCGCTGTCGACTCTGTCGTTTATTCCGAGGATTTCCGTAATTCCAAATTTGTCTCCTACAAAGTTAAGGATGCTATTGTGGATTACTTTCGTGAGAAGACAGGTAGTCGTCCCAACATCAGCGTGGCGACTCCCGATATCAAATTCAATATCCATATTTCCGAGAAATCATGTACGCTGAGCCTGGATTCTTCAGGTGAAAGCCTTCACAAGCGCGGTTACCGCCAGGCTTCTGTTGAGAGTCCTATCAACGAGGTCCTTGCCGCAGCAATGATTTTAATGACCGGATGGGATGGCGAATGTGATTTTATCGACCCCATGTGCGGCTCGGGAACGATACTTATTGAGGCTGCATTGATTGCACGCAACATAGCTCCAGGAGTCTTCCGCAAGAACTATGCCTTTGAGAAATGGTCTGATTTTGATGCTGAGTTGTTTGAAAAAATCTATAATGACGACAGCAAGGAACGTGAATTCTCACACCACATATATGGCTATGACCAGGAAGGACAAGCCATTGCCGTGTCAATGCAAAACATAAAAGCTGCTGGTTTGACCGAAGAAATCACTTTGGCCGTACAGCCTTTCCAGAAATTCACCCAACCTGCAGAGAAAGCCATCATAGTGACTAATCCACCTTATGGGGAACGCATTTCTTCTCCCAACCTGCTGGGATTGTATCGCACCATCGGGGAACGGCTCAAACATCAATTTGTAGGCAACGATGCATGGATTATTGGTTACCGTGAGGAGACGTTTGACTGCATAGGCTTGAAACCAAGCTTGAAGATTTCCCTGTACAATGGCTCTCTGAATTGCCAGTTCTGCAAATACACCATATTCAACGGTCAGCTCAATGAGTACCGGTCTCATGGTGGCATTGTCAAGACCGATGCTGAAAGGAGGCGCAATGCAGAGCGCAAAGTCTTTAGGCCGCATCGTGAAAACACAGACAACTCGCCGATGGACAACATGGAGGAAGAAATCCCCGAGTATGTTTTACGCCGTCACAAAGAGTTTGTTGCCAATGAACTTCGTGAAGCACGCCGCAACCGTCAAAACGAAGGAGATGAAGAGGGCGAGGGCTTCAGAAAGAGTTCCCGCAGAGACTATCCGAGAGATAAGGGCGAACGCAACTTCAACGGTCCAAGAAAACCATTCGGGAAAGGACAGGGCGGAGGTTTCAAAAAAGATTTTAAGCATCATTCCAAAGGAGGGTTCCAACGTCGTGACAAGGATAATTGATTGCCTTCGAACAGCCTTATTGGCATTAGCCATATTATTGTCGGTTCCAAGCATGGCCCAACTGAAACATTTTACCCTTGAGGATGTGATACCGGGAGGTAATAACTATAAAAACCTTCAACCCGAAAACATGCATCTGTCTTGGTGGGGCAACCAGCTCATGCGACTTGAAAAGACGACTTGCAGCATGTATGGCAAGGACGGAAAATGGTCTGCACTGTTCACTTTGGACGATGTCAAGCCGCTATGCGATGAAGTACAATCCCTTGAAACCATCTCTTTCAACAAGGCAACAGAACCCGTGGCATGTTTCAGCAACGCCAAGGTGTATCTTGAATATAACTGGAAGGACAAAAAGATTTCATTTCTGAAGAAATTCAAGGATGACATCAGCTACACGGATTACTCAATAGCATCCAAGTGGCTTGCTTACAACCACAAGAATAATCTCTATGTGGAAAATCTGACGAATGACACTGAGTATATCCAGATTTCAACAGACGGCTCTCATGACATTGTTTACGGACAGAGTGTTCATCGCAACGAATTTGGCATAGACAAAGGCACTTTCTGGAGTCCCGATGGCATGATGCTGTGTTATTACAGAATGGACCAAAGTATGGTTCCCGACTATCCTTTGGTGGACATCTCTACACGAATAGCCACCCTGCAGCCCATAAAATATCCCATGGCAGGTACAGCGAGCCACAAGGTAAGTGTCGGCGTTTTTAATCTTCAGACGAAAAATTCTGTTTGGTTGGAGACAGGAGACAATACCGACCAATACTATTGCGGAATCACATGGAGTCCTGACTCCAAAAAGATTTATATGTACAACCTCAACCGTGACCAGAACCACTTACGCCTTTGGCAGTTTGACGCCTTGTCGGGGAAGAGGGAAAATGTTTTGTACGAGGAGTCGCATCCCAAGTATGTTCAGCCAGAACACGGCTTGATGTTTCTTCCCTGGGACAATGACAAGTTCATCTATTGGAGCGAGAAAGACGGTTATAACCACTTGTATCTGTATAGCCTTGCACAGGGGAAGACTATAAGAAAAATAACCGACAATCGTCTTGGCGTCGTGATTGATGTCTTGGGATTCAATCCAAAGACCAAGAGCGTGATTGTTAATTCTACAGGCATATCACCTATCCAGCATAATCTTTTCAGCGTAAGCATTGAGAAAGACAACTATGCTCTTTTAGGAGAAAATACGGGTGTTCACAAAGGACAACTGTCAGCCGACGGTTCTTTGGTGGCAGATACCTGGTCATCGCCTGATGTCGCACGTCAGATTGACTTGATTCATACAGCGACTGGCAAGAAAACTAATTTGTTGAAGGCGGATAATCCGTGGAAATCATATGCCGTACCGGAGATATCCTCTGGAACCATAAAAGCTGCTGACGGCCAGACAGATTTATACTACCGGATGGTGAAGCCTGTCGGTTTTGATTCCAGGAAGAAATATCCTGCTGTGGTATATGTTTATGGCGGACCAAACACACGTTTGGTTGAGGCTTCCTTCGGATATATGTATCGTGGATGGGAACTGTATATGGCAGACCGGGGATATGTTGTGTTTGTCCTGGATAACCGTGGCTCCAACGAGCGAGGCTTGGAATTCGAGAATGTGATATACCGGCAACTGGGCAAAGAGGAAATGAACGACCAGATGAAAGGTGTGGAATTCCTAAAATCCATGCCGTTTGTTGATGCCGACCGCATCGGCGTCCATGGCTGGAGCTACGGCGGTTTTATGACAACAAATCTGATGCTGACATATCCTGACGTTTTCAAAGTTGGTGTTGCCGGAGGTCCTGTCATTGACTGGAGTTATTACGAAATCATGTATGGAGAACGCTATATGGACACGCCTCAAGACAATCAAAAAGGATATGACGAGAACAATCTGTGCCTCCGTGCCGGAGACCTCAAAGGACGTCTTTTAATTGTTTTCGGCTACAATGACCCCGTCTGTGTACCACAACATACACTTTCCTTTATCCGGGCATGCGAGAACGCTGGCACCCATCCTGATTTGTTCACCTACCCTGGAGACCAACACAATATGTTCGGCAGGGACAGAGTTCATCTGCATGAGCATATCACACGCTATTTGGACGACTTTCTAAAGTAATAATAAACAAAATGAAGAATATTCTGCTTTTAGGTAGTGGCGGACGCGAACATGCTATCGCATGGAAAATTGCCCAAAGTCCCCGTTTAAGAAAACTCTATATTGCTCCTGGCAACCCTGGCATGGCTGAACTGGGTGAGTTGGTCAATTTGGATATGATGGATTTTCCTGCCGTGGCTGATTTCGCCTTGAAAACAAAAATTGACATCATTGTCGTCGGTCCCGAAGTCCCGTTGGTGGAAGGCATTGCCGATTATTTCAACGACCAGCCAGCATTACAACATATCACAGTAATCGGTCCCGGGAAGCAGGGAGCTATGCTGGAAGGCAGCAAAGACTTTGCCAAGGACTTCATGAAGCGTCATGGCATACCTACGGCAGCATACAGGACTTTCGACGGAACCCACATCCAGGAAGGTCTTGACTATCTGAAAACTCAGAAAGCGCCTTACGTCCTGAAAGCTGATGGCTTGTGTGCCGGAAAGGGAGTGCTGATTATTGATAATCTGCCCGAAGCTCAGGAGAAATTCAAGGAAATGCTGGAAGGCATGTTCGGGAATGCTTCTGCAAGCGTAGTCGTAGAAGAGTTCCTGTCTGGCATTGAGTGCTCGGTATTTGTTATCACTGACGGAGCTGGCCATTATCAGATTCTGCCCGAAGCAAAGGACTACAAGCGTATCGGCGAACACGACAAAGGTCTTAATACCGGAGGAATGGGTAGTGTCTCTCCCGTTAAGTTCGCAACTCCTGAATGGATGAGCAAGGTAGAGGAGCGCATCATCAAACCTACCGTTGGCGGTTTACTGGCAGACGGTATTGAATATAAAGGTTTCATCTTCTTCGGTTTGATTAATGTTGAAGGAAATCCGTATGTCATAGAGTACAACTGCCGCATGGGTGACCCGGAAACTGAAACCGTGATGCCACGTCTGAAGAGTGACCTGGTGGATCTTCTGGAAGGCGTAGCCGAGAAGAACCTGCAAGAAAAGACTGTGGAGTTCGATGAAAGGGCGGCCGTGAATGTCATGCTGGTTTCCGGCGGTTATCCGGAGGCATACAAGAAAGGATACCCCATAACAGGCTGTGAGCAAATTACAGACAGTATTGTTTTCCACTCTGGCACAACCATGAAAGAAGGTAAGCTGGTCACCGCCGGCGGACGTGTCATCTCTGTCACCTCATATGGCAAGGATAAGGACGAAGCATTAGCCAAATCCATGCAGGGTGCCAGGAAAATCCTTTATCAGGACAAATACTACCGGCGCGATATCGGACAGGACCTCTGATCTGTAGAAGCGAAGGAACAGTTCCCTACATTTCATCTCCATGTTATTCAATACACTGACATACTTGTTATTCCTCCCTGTTGTCTTTGTATTGTACTGGTGTGCCCGAAATGTCAGACAGCAGAACATCGTGCTTATATTGGCAAGCATGGTCTTCTATGGATGGTGGAGCCGTGAGTTTCTTGCCTTAATGCTGGCAGTATGCCTGTTCAACTATTTCATGATACCGGGACTGAAACGAAGCCGCTGCAAGAAAGCATTCCTGACGGCTACGCTGATTGTCAATTTCGGTATCCTTGCAGTATTTAAATACTTTGATTTCTTTGTGGGGAATTTAGCTGACGCTTTGTTCCTCGTCGGTATCACCTTGGATTATCCCACATTAAACCTGATACTGCCTGTAGGTATCAGTTTCTACACCTTCCAACTGTCGGGTTATGCTATAGACTGTTATCGGCATCCCACAAAGGGAGATGTGCCGATAATTGATTATCTGACGTTCATAACGTTTTTCCCCCAGCTGGTGGCCGGTCCTATTGAGAGAGGAGATGACATGCTGCCTCAGATGGCTGCTAAACGCCAGTTCAACTATGATGTCGCCCGTGACGGCATGCGCATCATTCTTTGGGGACTCATGAAGAAAATGCTGTTGGCAGACAACTGTGCCCAGGTGGTTGACTATGTGTTTGACCATTACGATGCGGCGACCTTGCCTGACCTGTGGTTAGGGGCATTGTTCTTCACCTTCCAGATTTATGGCGATTTTTCCGGATACAGCGATATGGCTGTCGGCTCAGCAAAACTCTTCGGCATACATATCCATAATAATTTCAACAAACCATATTTCGCCCGGGACATCAGGGATTTCTGGCGACGGTGGCACATCACACTGATGACGTGGTTTAAGGACTATGTCTATATTCCTCTTGGAGGCAACAGGAGGGGAAGTCTCCGGAAGACGGCAAATACCTTTGTCGTCTTTGCTTTAAGCGGCTTGTGGCATGGTGCCAACTGGACATTTGTATGCTGGGGACTTTACCATGCCCTCTGGTTTGTCATCCCACACAGATGGATCACCTTTGTCATTGTAACGGTTGGCTGGGTCATTTTCCGAAGCCCGGATATGGGTGTCGCCTTGCAGTATATTGAAGGTATGTTCTCTCCCCAGCTATGGGGTGAAACCACATGCAGTCGTTTCCCATTGGTGCTCATCGCCGGTTGCATCCTGACGGAGAAACTGATGAGAGATAAAGAGCACCCGTTTAATTTCAGCACAACCGGCCTGTTTGCCCATCAGGGAGTAAGAATGTCAGTCTATCTGCTGCTGTTCCTGCTTACGGTTTTCTTTGGCGGCAAACAGATACAATTTATTTATTTCCAATTCTGATGAAGAGGTTCACAGGTCATATCTTATTGTTTTCCATTTTTGTCATTGTCTTTTTCGCGGTGACAGAGACCTATGTTGAGCATCTGCCTAACCCGTCGCGTTATAAGCACAAGTGGATGCTTCAGCACTCAAGAGACATACACACTCTTGTGCTGGGCAACAGCCATGCTTTTTATGGCTTACGTCCCGACAGTTTAGGAAAACATGCTTTCTCCTTGGCGCAGGTGTCCCAGACATACCGCTATGACAACTATCTGCTCACCCATTATGATATGCCCAGCCTCCGCCGGGTGGTTATCCCGTTTTCCTATATGTCACTTTGGGAAGACTTCGAGTCACAGGACGACAAGCGGTTCAATGCTGTCCGCTACCGGTTATACATGGACTGTGACATCCACTCCCGCTTGAGCAGGTATGGACTGGAATGTTTACACATACCTTCGTTTAAGACAAAACTGAAAAGCTTGTATCAACCGCCTCAGCTCACATGGGACAGTCTGGGTTGGGGAAACCATTATAAAGGGCATCGTTTCAAAGACTGGGATAATGGTGTGGAGCGTATTGCCGAGAATACCTGTCACGACACGTCATTGGTGAGACTTAACCTGCGTTTCCTGGAGGATATGCTGAACTGGTGTCAGCATCGTCATGTTCAGGTGTTGCTGGTTATCACTCCCGTGTCACCTGTATATTTCAAACATGAAGACTCTTTCCAGCGACAGGTCAACCGGAAATGTCTTGCAGACATACAGCATCGCCACCCGGAAATAACCTGTATGGATTATGAACAGGACGGGCGTTTCGCTCCTGACGACTTCTACGATGCTGACCATCTTAATGATAAAGGAGCCGGGAAACTGTCGTCCTTCATCCGTTCCGGTTTTTTGCCTCTACCGTGAGCCCTTTCACAGAGAAACCCCTCAGAGAAATAGCCATATTCTCCAAAAAATTTACGTTTACGGCTGGATATTTATGTTTCTCGTCCTGAAACACGTTACTCGCTATAGTTGTGGTCAATGACGATGGTAATTTCCTCGTCTGGGATAAGCGATTCCAATTCTGTTTTCAGTTGTTTCAAAAGGGCTTCATCATCCTTGACGGATATATCTGGGACAATATCGACAGATATGCGGTGTTCTTTCTCAAAGTAGTAGAACCCATGTATTTCCTGCACAACATCTTTGTGGCGGGCCAACGCTGCCACAACAGTAGTCTGGAGACGGGTTTTCTCGTTTTCTCCGGTAGAAATGGCATAGACGCCTACTGTCATGATTATTTTATGGCGCTTATACAGCTGTTCGGAGATTCGTCGCGTCAATCCATGTATCTGGTATGCATTTAAGGTATCGGGGACACTGATATGCAAAGAGCCGATTAAGATATTGGGACCGTAGTTGTGTAGAATAATATCATATACACCATGTACTTCCTCAAACGCCATGACCTCCTGTTTGATGTTTCTGACAAATTCCTGCGAGATTCTTGCGCCAAGCAGTTCGTTTACAGGAGATGCGAGCATATCCACGCCAGCCTTGATAATGATGAGTGATATCAGTATGCCCAGGATGCCGTCGAGTGAGACATTCCAGAGCAGCATGATGATGGCAGATATGAGGGTGGCCAATGTGATAAGGGCATCAAAGAGCGCATCGGAACCCGAGGCGAAAAGAGCATCGCTCTTCAATTTCTCACCCTGCTTTTTTACATATCGTCCAAGGAAGAGCTTGACGAAAATAGCGACAATGATGACAATCAATGTGGCGGCAGAGTAATCGGGGATGGTCGGCTTGATGATTTTTTTTGTTGATTCTATCAGCGAGGTCACACCAGCCAGGAGAATAATAATGGAGATGATGATAGCACTGAAATACTCTATTCTTCCATGACCATAAGGATGCTGTCGGTCGGCAGGACGTTCTGAGAGTTTTGTGCCGACGATGGTGATGAGACTTGACAGGACATCACTCAGATTGTTGACTGCATCCATGACAATCGCAATGGAACCGGCAATTAATCCTACTATGGCTTTAAAAGTAGCCAATAGGACATTGGTGACTACACCGACGACACTGGTACGGATTATTTCCTGGGAACGGTTCATCTTCTAATACAATCTAACGTTTCTTTTTAATGGGAATGCCTGATTCTGTCTTTCACAAGTGCTATGGCTGAAGCGTTAACACTGAGTTTGTCAATGCCTGCCTTTAGGAGCAGCTGGATGCTTTCCGGGTCTGAAGCCAGTTCGCCACAGACAGAAACGGGAATGTGATGTTTGTGGGCGGCTTCCGCCACATGTTCTATCGCCCTCAGCACAGCAGGGTGCGTCTGGACATAGTATTCAGAGACCTCTGCATTGCCCCTGTCAGCAACCATGATATATTGTGTGAGGTCGTTTGTCCCGATACTGAAAAAATCCGTTCTGGAAGCAAACTCCGAAGCCAGGAGGACAACTGAAGGGGTCTCTACCATGATACCTGTCTTGATACCGGCATCAAAGGCAAAATGCTGTTCTTCCAGTTCTTTCTTGCATTCCTCTATGAGAGCCAAGGTTTTTTCGAGTTCGGAAATATCGCTTATAAACGGCAGCATAATCTGGACGTTACCCCAATGGCTGGCACGGAGAATGGCACGAATCTGCGTCTTGAACAATGTGGTGTTGGCCAGACAGAATCTGATACCACGCTGTCCCAGAAAAGGGTTTTCTTCTTTGGGCAAAGGCATATAGGGGAGGCTTTTGTCTCCACCTATGTCAAGGGTTCTGATGGTCAGAGTCTTCTCGCCGCATAATCTGGCAGCCTCCTCATAAACCTGGAATTGTGTCTCTTCATCGGGAAAGCCGTCTCGCTGCATGAACAGGAATTCACTTCTGAAGAGACCTATGCCGTCAGCGCCTGAAAGAACAGCTGTTTTTATATCATCCAGGGAACCTGCGTTTCCCATGACAGGGACAGTCTTCCCTGAAACAGTCGTGGCACTTTGCATGGCGCATCCATTCATTTCCCGGAGCTGGAAACTATGAAGCTCTGTCTGCTTCCGGAAATGATTTATGCTCTCTTCATCGGGATTGATTTGTACCCAGCCTTCGCTGGCATTCAAACACAGGTAGTCACCTTGCTTGATTTCTTCCATGCAATGTGCAGCATTCACCAGCATAGGGATGCCCTTGTTGGCGGTTATAATACACACATGGCTGGTCCTGTTTCCTTTGGCTGTAACAATCCCCTGAACATATTCAAAGTTTATCAGGGAAATATCAGACGGGAGCAGTTCGTCTGTGACGAGTACACAAGGCTGATTGATGTCTTGGAAAGGGTTCTGCCGTGACGGGTTAAGGATACTGTCCTTGATTTGAAGACAGACATCCCTGACATCGTCTGCCCGGGCCTGGAGATATTCATCATCAATGTTTCTAAACAATCCTTCGATGTCAATCATAGCAGCGTCAATGGCATCTGGCGCACTCATGCCGTCATGGATATATGCCTCTATGGCCTCCTGAAGTTCGGGGTCGTCGGCTATTTCAAAATGGGCTGAGAAAACGGCTTCATCATGCGATTTGCTTAGAAGCAAGTCCTTGGTGTCTTGCAAGGCTTGCGTCACAACACGCATTTCCTCATCAGGAGACCCCTTCTGATAAGAAACCTTGTCAAGGTTTTTCTTGACAACTAAAGCTTCTCCAAGAGCCATCCCACAGGTGCCTGTTCCTCTGAATGTCATGCTATTCTTTTATGGATGAAATAAAACTGGCTATGGCATCTACTGCTTCCTGCTCATCATCCCCTTCGGCAGAAATGACAAGTTCTGTCCCCTTCTTCAATCCCAACGAGAGAATGCCCAACATACTGGCTGCCTTAACTTGCTTGCCCGAAGAAGACAGTAATACGGTAGCTTTTAATGTCTTTGCTAATTTCACCAATTCGCTGACAGGACGCGCATGCAGTCCATGTTCGGCCTCAACAATAATGGTTCTGCTTATCATAGGGAGTTTATTTTAGAATATTGTAGATATCGTCTGTGTTGTTTGTGACAAATAGCTTCTGCAAGAGTTCTTCATCGTCTAAAGCGGAGCTTATCTTGGAGAGGATGTCTATATGCTCGTTGCCCACCCCGGCAATACCGATAACCAGATGGGCTTTTTCTTCGCCTTCAAAAATGACTCCTTCGGGGTATTGCAGCACGACGATACCCGAAGCCCTGACCTTCTCCTTCGCCTCAGAAGTACCATGGGGAATAGCCAGCCCCATGCCCATGTAAGTCGTTGTCAGTTTCTCTCTTTCTATCATGGTCTCAGCATAGCCAGGGGAAACATATTCTCCTTTTTCCAACAATCTGCCGGCTCGCCTGATAGCATTGTCTTTGTCCTCGGCCTTTAACCCGAGGATGATGTTTTCTTTCTGTATCAATGGCAGGGTTGCCGGTGGGGGACACGACATGATATCTCCCGTCTTTTCTCCTGCAGGAAACGGTTCCTGTTGGCTTTTAATGCTTTTCAGCAATGCGTCCAGACGAGCGTCTGACAGGAAATTATCAATCACCACTATAGTTTTGTCTGGCAGCAGTTCGGCAGCTCTCTGAGCCAAGGCTTGCTGACAGACGACAACCGACGCGTTAGCCGGCACTTTGTCGATAGCGCTATTGGTACAGACGATGTCATGGATATCCTCTTTGATTAGCCTGCTTTTGAAGCGTGTGGCTCCCAACGCACTTGATCCCATTCCGGCATCGCAGGCAAAAACAATTTTCTGTATCTTTCCCTGAACAGGTTCAGGTTCGACAATCTCTTCCTCTTGCGTGGCATGGGAGAATCTCAGAATCAACGAGGCAATGACGAAAGAAACAGCACATGCTATCAAAACCCCTATACAAGCAACAAATGTCTGTCCCTTGGGTGCCATGGCAAGGTAGGCGATAATGCTGCCGGGTGAGGCTGGAGCAACCAGCCCTGCATCGGCAAGGGAATAGAACATGAGGGCTGAAGCACTACCGCATATTGTTGCTAACAGAAGCAGGGGTTGTGCCAGGACATAGGGGAAGTATATCTCATGGATGCCGCCAAGGAAATGAATAATGGCTGCGCCCGGAGCTGACTGCTTAGCTATCCCCTGTCCGAAAAGCCAGGTGGCAAGCAACAGGCCCAGTCCTGCACCGGGGTTGGACTCTATCATAAAGATAATGGATTTCCCGTACTCCCCAACGTCTTGTATGCCCAGCGGGGTACATATTCCGTGATTGATGGCATTGTTCAGGAACAACACCTTCGCCGGCTCAACGATAATGGAGACAAGGGGCAGGAGATGATGGCTGAGAAGGAGAAACACACCGTTTTTAAGAACTGCCGTTATCCCTTCCACCATACCGCCGACAACAAGGAAACCGGCTATAGCCAGCAGCATGCCGATAATCCCGATGGAGAAATTATTGACAAGCATCTCAAAACCAGCCTTTGTCCTTTGCCCTATCGTCTTGTCAAAAGCTTTGATGCAGTAGGCACTGAAGGGTCCCAATATCATGGCACCAATGAACATGGGTATAGAACTGCCGGCAATGACGCCTGTCGTCGCTATCACGCCGATTACACCGCCCCGATGCTCATAGACATTATATCCAGCCGTAAAGGCAATAAGAAGGGGAAGAAGGTAGGTCATCATCGGTTCCCCTATCTTTGCCAGATTCTCGTCAGGCCACCAGCCTGCAGGAATAAACAATGCCGTGATGAAGCCCCACGCAATAAATGCTCCGATATTGGGCATCACCATTGCACTCAGCGAACGGCCAAATTGCTGGATACGTCTCTTCATGAGTAGAGGAGGGGTGTCTTTACGACAATCCTACAATCTTATTGTCAACCACATCAATATGTTTGGCTGCGGGTTCCTTGGGCAGTCCTGGCATACGCATCATCTTACCGGCAATGGCCACAATGAACCGTGCTCCGCGGTTAATGACTATATCGCTGATGGTAAAATTGAAGTCTTTGGGACAGCCATACACTTTCGGGTCGTCCGAAAAAGAGTATTGTGTCTTGGCGATACAAACCGGAAATTCCCAGTAATACTTGTCGCCCTGTATTTTTTTCAGCATGTCCAAGGCATTGTCAGTATAAGTGATTGTCCCGGCATGATATATTTTGTTGACAACAGCATCAATACGCTCCTTGATGGTCTGCACAGGCTCGCCATCTTTCAGCGCTGTGGAGTAAATGGCTTCCTGACCCTCACCACAGGCAGGATGCTGCTCGATTTCATCGCATACGGCCTGAGCTATTTCCTTTGCACCTTCTCCGCCTTTGAGGAAACCGTTGTTGATGACACATCTCACGCCGAGTTCCTTCTCGCAATGGTCAATGAGGCATTGTATCTCCTCGTCGGTATCGTTGGCAAAGCGGTTAAAGGCGACAATGATGTTCCTTTTCCACTGGCGGATGTTATTGACATGCTGGTCAAGGTTCGCAAAGCCTCTTTTGAGTCCCTCTATATTGGGTTCCTTGATATTGGCCTCATCCACACCGCCATGCATCTTTAGTCCGTTGCATGTCGCTACGAGGACAACAAGGTCGGGCAGCCGCTTCAGCTGGCGGCATTTGATGTCAAGGAATTTCTCGGCTCCCAGGTCAGCGCCAAAGCCGGCTTCCGTAATGACATAGTCGCTGAGAGAAAGTCCCATCTTGGTTGCCAGAATGGAATTGCATCCGTGGGCGATATTGGCAAACGGCCCGCCATGAATAATCACAGGCGTGTTCTCTGTTGTCTGGACGAGATTGGGTTGCAGGGCATCTTTGAGCAGGGCCACTATACTGCCTGTAATGCCAAGTTCTTTGCACAGGAACTCAGAACCGTCCTCACGGTAGCCTAACAGGATATTGTCGATGCGGTTTCTAAGGTCTTCCTCGCTGGTTGACAGACAGAGTATCGCCATAATCTCAGACGCTGGTGTAATGTCAAATCCCGAAAAGGCGGGAATACCGTTTGCCGTGCCTCCCAGTCCTGTCTCAATAGCCCTGAGATTGCGGTCGTTGACATCCATAACCCTGCGCCAGAGCACAGTCTTCAATGGCGCCATCTCCTTGCGGCGCTGGTAGAAATAGTTGTCCAGCATAGCAGAAATCATGTTGTTGGCTGAGGTGATGGCATGGAAATCACCCGTAAAATGGAGATTGATCTTGTCCATTGGGAGAACCTGTGCATAACCACCGCCACAGGCGCCGCCTTTCATGCCGAAGCAAGGACCCAGCGAAGGCTCCCTGAGAACAGCAATGGCTTTCTTTCCTATTTTATTCAAGCCCAGTGTAAGTCCGATGCTTACGGTAGTCTTGCCGATACCTGCTTTTGTCGCACTGATGGATGTGACAAGGATAAGGCGGGAGGATTTCATCTTCTCCTCATCAATGTATTTCAGTGGAATCTTGGCAATGTAATGGCCATAGGGTTCCAAATCCTGGCTCTGAATATTGACTTTGGCAGCTATCTTCTCTATAGGCTCCAAATGGCTGTTGTTGGAAATCTCAATGTCTGTCAGCATGATTATTTGGTTTTTGTTTATCTATTACAAATTTACAAAAAAAGGCATATAAACAAGTACATCACAAGGAAAAATAGCTCATATAAAGCCTGGTGGCCACAGCGGGCTCAACTCTGGCTTAGCGGTGCAGCCGGCTCGTTACCTGAGCGGATCAGCCGCCCAGTCAGATAAAACTCCTTCTCCTTGCCCATGATACACTTATTTGTGTTACCTTTGCAGGGACATACAGATTATAGCGTATGAAAAAACTGATTTTGTTTGGCATCCTTACGACAACATTGCTCACAACTGCCTGTTCCGGGGTAGACCGTTCGGGTGAGCGGCCCACGGCACCAAGTGGAGTGTCGGTAATCGCTGTAGAGATGGGAGACTCATGTATTTTGAAAGGTCATGTGGAGGAATCCCATAACAGCTCTCTTACAAAATGTGGTTTCTATTGGGGAAACGATACCATTAAAAACACCATCACAAAGGAACCGGGCTATGACTTTATTGATGTTGTGAAAAACGAGAAAGCCGGACGATACTATGCCGTTGCCTATGCCGTCAACTATATCGGTGCTACCACTAGCGATACGGTTTATTTTGTGATTTCTCAGTAGGAAATAATATTTAGCGTAACAAATCAGAGGGAGAGAAACCATTTTGGTTTCTCTCCCTCTGATTGTGGCGGAGGCTGGGATCGAACCAGCGACCTCCAGGTTATGAGCCTGACGAGCTACCACTGCTCTACTCCGCGATGTTTCCTTTTGTGGGTGCAAAGGTATATAAAATTTTTGGAACAACCGGCTTATCCATGCAAAAAATTGCTTCCTGCCTTGATTTTTCAGGCCACAATTAAAGATTTTAGAGGTTTTGTCCCTATAAATAAGATAATAAAAGTAATTTTGCACACGATAAGAACCCTGTGCGGATAATCTTATAAAATCACTATAGATGTCTATCACGAAAACCAGAAATCTTTTTGTTGATGTCGCACGTCAGTTGTTCGCCCTGAAAGGCCTGGAGGGAACGACAATGAATGACATTGCCGTCGCTTCCAAGAAAGGCAGGAGGACGCTGTACACTTATTTCAAGAACAAAGAGGAAATCTACTATGCCGTGATTGAGACTGAGGTGGAGCGCATTTCTGAGAAAATGGACGAGATGGCATCCCGCGACATGGATTCAGAACAGAAAATCGTCATGCTCATCTACACCCATCTGAGCATGATTAAAGAGGCTGTGATGCGTAATGGCAACTTGCGTGCCGAGTTCTTCCGCAACATCTGGATGGTGGAGCGCGTCCGCAAGGCGTTTGACCAGGACGAGATAGAGATTTTCCGTCGTGTCTTGCAGGAAGGCAAGGACAAGGGGCGCCTTTGCATTGAGAACATCTACCTGACAGCCGATATCATCCATTACTGTGTGAAAGGTCTTGAAGTGCCTTATATCTATGGACGTGTAGGCAATGGCATTTCTGTTGACCAGAGCCGTCCTATTGTGATGAATATGGTAAGACGCTGCTTAGGTATTAATCCGAATATATATTAACATTTAAAACAGAATAATTTATAATGGGACTTTTAACTGGAAAGACTGCACTGGTAACAGGTGCTGCTCGTGGCATCGGTAAAGCCATTGCTTTGAAATTTGCCGAGGAAGGCGCAAATATTGCCTTCACTGATCTGGTAATTGATGAGAATGGCAAAGCCACAGAGGCTGAGATTGCCGCCAAAGGCGTAAAATGCGTCGGCTATGCCAGCAATGCTGCCGACTTCGCACAGACAGAGGAAGTTGTCGGCAAAATCAAGGAGGAGTTTGGCGGAATTGACATTCTGGTAAACAACGCAGGTATTACAAAAGATGGTCTTATGCTTCGTATGACAGAGGCTCAGTGGGACGCTGTGATTGCCGTAAACCTGAAATCCGCATTCAACTTCATCCATGCTACCCTGCCTATCATGATGCGTCAGAAGGGCGGCTCCATCATTAACATGGCATCCGTCGTCGGCGTACACGGCAATGCCGGTCAGGCAAACTATGCAGCCTCAAAGGCTGGCTTGATTGCACTGGCCAAGTCTATCGCCCAGGAAATGGGTCCCAAAGGCATTCGTGCCAATGCCATCGCTCCGGGATTCATCGAGACAGCCATGACAGCTGCCCTTCCCGATGCTGTCCGTGCCGAATGGATGAAGAAGATTCCTCTCCGTCGCGGCGGTCAGGTAGAGGATGTGGCCAACACGGCTCTGTACCTGGCTTCCGACTTGTCTAGTTATGTCAGCGGTCAGGTCATCCAGCTTGACGGTGGCATGAACATGTAATCAACAGACATTTTTTCTCAGGGCAGAATGCAGTCAGGCATCCTGCCCTGAGTCATATCATACCGGAAACTATGGAAGTGCTTTACGAGGACAATCATCTCGTTATTGTCAGCAAGGCCCCTGGTGAAATCGTTCAGGGGGACAAAACGGGCGATGCGCCGCTGAGCGATGCGGTAAAGGCCTATATCAAGGAGAAGTATGCCAAGCCGGGTCAGGTCTTTCTGGGTGTTACCCATCGCCTGGACAGGCCCGTAAGTGGCGTGGTCGTATTTGCCCGTACCGACAAGGCACTTTCTCGCATGAATACATTGTTTCGTGACGGTCATGTCAAAAAGACTTATCTGGCTTTAGTTCATGAGCGCCCGCCGAAGGAAGAAGATGAGCTTCGCCATTGGATTGTGCGCAACGAGAAACAGAATAAGTCATACGCTTACGACAGAGAAAAACTCTCCGCCAAAGAAGCTCGCCTGCGTTACCGGGTGCTGGGCAAATCGGAGAATTACTATCTTGTGGCAGTCCGCTTGCTGACCGGACGCCATCATCAGATACGCTGCCAGCTGGCCAAGATCGGGTGTCCCATCAAGGGTGACTTGAAATATGGCGCACGTCGCAGCAACCCCGACGGGAGTATTTCCCTGCATGCCTGGCGTGTCAGTTTTGAACACCCTGTATCCCACACCATCATTGACGTCTGGGCACCCCTTCCCGCTGCCAATGAATGGAATGCCTTCCGGGATATCGTCACTGGAGATTAGGAGCCTCACCACTAGGAGCCTCACCCCTGGCCCCTCTCCAGGAGGAGAGGGGAAATTTAGAGCCTCACCACTAAGCTGTCACGTAGTGACTGAAGAGTGTGTCCGTGCTAGTAAAGTAAAACTCGTTAAGGTTATAATCCCTCTTGAACCCTTGAAACTGTGTCAGCGCTATAGCGCTGCTCCTGGCTTCTTGGTTACCTTCACACACGCCCTCCCCACTTCGTGGTACTCCCTCTAGCTTAGAGGGAGTACCATCATGCTCCTGATATATAGAAACTTAGCAGCTGCTCCTCTGAGTTGGGGAGGAGATTTTTTATTCTTGACAGATAGAAACATAAAGCGGACAACAAGGATTGAAAACAGTGACAACTCGTCTTTTCAATGCAAAAAAAGTGTTACCTTTGCATCCAAATATTTATTGACCCTACATGAACAAGAAATTATCAGTCATTATGCCGGCCTACAACGAGGCAGGCCATATTCAAGGCATCTTGAGTAAGGTTTGCCGTGTTGTGCTGCCTTATGAGATGACCATGGAGATTGTTGTTGTCAATGACGGGTCAAAAGACCAGACAGCCGCAAAGGTGCAGGAATTTATTGACTCCCACCCGGACAAGGTCATTACCCTTGTCAGCCACGAAGTCAACCAGGGAAAGGGCGCAGGAATCCGAACGGCATTGCAGTATTGCACAGGTGATTACATCGTCATCCAGGACGGTGACGAGGAGCTTGACCCTAACGACTTTGTCATGATGCTCAGGAAAATGATAGAAGAGAATCTGGACGTTTTGTATGGTTCTCGTTTCCTTCATGCAGAGAAGCGTTCCTCTACCTGGACGTTCCTGCTCGGCAACAAGATACTGGCCATTACCGCCAATCTGCTTTACGGTTTGAACATTACCGACGAAGCTACCTGCTACAAGATGTTCAGGTCTTCCCTGCTCAAGTCAATCACATTAGAGAGCAACGGCTTTGAGTTCTGCCCCGAGGTAACTGCCAAAGTGGCACGCAAAGGGTATAAGATACAGGAGGTTCCCATCCACTATTATCCCCGTAGTATAGAGCAGGGCAAGAAAATCCGTGCCCGTGACGGCTGGGCAGCCATAAAAACCCTGATAAAATACCGCTTTTAATTAAACTCTTAAGGAATCCTGATTCCTTAAAATCTTTTTAAGTCACTTGAACCTTTTGAATCTTTTACGCCCCTTGGGCATATCCTCCCTTAGTCCTATGCAGGTCAATGCGGTTGAGGCCATACGCCAGAATACCCATGTCGTCTTGCTGGCTCCTACCGGGACAGGCAAGACCTTGTCATTCCTGCTGCCGCTGCTGGAACAGGTCAGTCAGGAGGATGAACTGCCCCAGTCCCTGATATTGTCCCCCACGCGCGAGCTGGCAACACAGACTTACAATGTATTGTGCAAGATGAATACCGGGCTCAGGGTTTCCTGTGTCCACGGAGGGCGGCCTGCCATGGAGGAACACCGGCAGATGGCCTCATCAAGGCCACAGGTGATTATCGGCACGCCTGGGCGCATTCTCGACCATATCGGCAAAGGTAATTTCTCTACAAGCCATATCCGCCGGCTTGTCATTGACGAGTTCGACAAGATGCTTGAGCTGAAATTCCAGGACGAACTGAACGACATCATCCGGCAACTGCCCTGCATCTCTGGCTGTGTACTGGTCTCAGCCACCGACGCAGCCGACATACGCCATTTTCCGCCATTTGAGAGGCAGCATCCCGTCACACTCAACTATTTAGGGCATGACGAGACTTCCCTGCCTGATTCCATACGCCATTATTTCGTGCATTCGCCCCTCAAGGACAAGCTTGACACGCTCTCACAACTGTTGCGCACATTCAACGGCGAACCCGCCGTTGTCTTTGTCAATTTCCGCGAAGCTGTTGAAAGGGTCGGCGCTTTCCTGAAAGGGCAGGGCTTTACATGTGCCCTTTTCCATGGCGGGCTGGAGCAGGAGGAAAGAGACAGGGCGCTATATCTTTTTATGGGAAGCGCCGCCAATGTGCTTGTGTCAACCGATTTGAGTGCGAGGGGGCTTGACATGCGCACACTGCGCCATGTGGTACATTATCATCTTCCGCTGCGTCAGGAGGACTACCTGCACCGCTGCGGACGTACAGGGCGTTGGGAAGACGAGGGTGAGGCTTTTCTCATCCTGGGTCCTGATGAGAGTCTGCCCGACTACCCACACGTCACCTTCACAGAATTTCAGCTGCAACCTCCCTTCCCCGCTCCTCGCCGTCCCGAATGGGTGACATTATATATCGGGAAGGGTAAGCGCGACAAAATCAGCCGTGGCGATGTCGTCGGGTTCCTCTGCAAGCAAGGAGGCGCCAAAGCCGACGACATAGGACGCATAGATGTAAAAGAACGCTACACCTATGTCTCCGTCAGGCGCCACTGCAGCCGGCAGATTATGTTGCAATGTGCCAACGAGAAAATCAAGAAACAGCGTACCCGCATAGAGGAAGTGGGAGAAAGAGCCTAAGAGCGAGTGGCCTTTGGCCTTTAGTAGGCTTTTAGGGTGTTTTGGGGCTCATGGGGCCAATGGGGCTCATGGGATGGGCCCGCCTCTGGGGGCGAAAGGCCCAGAGAGCACAGTAGGCTCAAGAATCCCATCCTCCTCCCATTAGGCCCAGTGGCCTCATTGGCCCCATGGGTCCCAGAAGTTAGCTCAAAACCACAAAAAAAAGGACGCCCCATTGGGACGTCCTTTTTATAATGATTGTGTCAGATTATCTTACCATAACCTTGTTCTTGCCAATCAGGTAGATACCCTTGGCGAGACCAGCCTTGGCTTGAGATCTCTTAACACCAGACTTAACGAGTTTACCGTCAGCTGTGAATACGTTAACTACTGCATCTTCCTTCTCGGCAACAGCAGTCTTGATAGCATCAATCAAACCACCGATAACCTTGTCGGCTTTACCACCGGCGTCAGCTACGAGAGTAGGATTAATGTATGCACCGTGACCTGGGATGTAGTATGTCTCAGTTTCCTTAGAGAGCAACAGTGTAGAACCACCGAAGTCAACACCGAGACCGGTCTGACCCTTGATGGAGTCACCGAACATAACACCTACAAGACCATTCTCAGTTACAGCATTGAAATCATAACCGTCTGCATTAAGGTATGCAGGATCTACGTAGATGTTAGTTGAATCCTGACTCTCTGTTACAAGAGGCTGAGGTTCACCGGTAACGAGGATGAACGGTTCACCAGCTTTGAATGCGAACTGCTCTGTCAACTCAACCTTATAGTTCTCAGGATCAGTATCGATGTTCTTCAGAACGTAGGAATGAGCATCCTGACCTTCGGTGATGATACCACCATCAAAGTCAACATAATAAGGCAGAGTCATGAACTTAATTGAGTTCTCCTTGGTAGGCAGAGCTAACATTTCGTCTTCATCAAGTTCGTTCTCACCATCGCAAGTACCCTTAGAGAAGGTGTAAGCAGAACCGGTGTTGTAGCCGCGCTCTGTACCTGTACCCCACCATACCTGATGGAAGTCAGAACCCTGTGCGTGGAACGGCAGACCGATTTCATATTTAGCCTCAGGCCACTTACCTGTAGCAGGAATAACCTTGTCAGCCTGTACAGCATAGAAACCACATGTTGAGTCAACAGGCAGAATCTCATACTGGTTGCGGCCGAGCAGTACAATCTGTACTGGCATAGGATCCTTGCTCAGAGTTACATAGTTGAAGCTACCATCAGTGTAGTCCTGACGACGGCCAATGTAGAGACCGTTAGCGCGGTTCTGGATAGCATAGAGGCTGTCCTCAGGTGCACCGAGCTGAACGATACGCCACTGTGAGTATGGGCTACCCTCATCGTCGAAGCGACCACCAGTGTAGTCAGCGTAAACTGTACCGCCATCTTCACCTACAGTAGTTCCGAGGTTCTTCGGATAGGTCAGACCTTCTGGCATGTCGCGGAAGTCAGTGTAGTGACCCCAACGTACAGGAGAAGCAATATTACCCATCTTGTGCTCTGTCAGAGGATCCTGTGGGATATCACCGCAAGCATATACGTGGTTGTTACCACGCCAAGCGAAGTTCTTGGTGTAGCAGTAAGCCTGATATTCAGTAGAGGTCATGTAGTACCATGTATCGGTCTCGAAGGTCTTTCTCTGACCGTTCAGTGTCCAGTAAGCCTCATTCAGGGCATCGTAAGCGGCCTGCAGAGTAGCAGGTGTCGGATGAGAAGCAGGAGCTATTGCATCCTCAGCTGCATCAATGGCTGCTTCGAAGGCAGCTTTCTGAGCTGTTGTTACATCACCATACTGCTGGTATTGAGCTTCATCCTCAGCATATGTGGAGTCGCGCAATGCCTTAGCTTCATAGAGACGCTTAAGCAGTGTCCAGCTGTTAGGAGCAATTGCATTCAGAGCATCAGTAGCATTCTTGATATTCTCGTTGAGTTCAGCAGGAACGATGCCTGTCTTATAAGCATCCCAACCCTGGGCAACAAGAGCTTTCAGAGTAGCTGCAGCTGTCTTCACGTCATTGTCATAACCCGTAGCTGAGTTAGCCTCATCAATAGAAGCATCAAATACCTGGAAGTATGACGGAGCGATGTGCGGGTGACCAAGATAGTTCTGGCCGCCTACGTTTCTCTGTACTGCGAACTTGAAGTAGCGGTAAGGTGTGCTTGTAGTAAACAGCGGAGAAGTGTAAACGCGCTGATCCTTGATAGCAGGAACGTTCTTTACAAATGCAACCTCTTCCCACTCTGCTGTGGTATCGTTGGTAGCATATACTACATAATCCTTGAAGCGGTATCTCTCACCATAGTCAGTTACACCGTAGGTGATAGGAGCCTGGCCGAGAGGACCGTACTTGATGTTAGCGTTACCGCGTGCACCAGACTTGAATGCGATGGCTGACTTCGGAGTCTTCAGGTCAACGATAACAGCGTTGAATTCGCTTGTTGCAGGGTTAGGACCACCGGCTGTTGACCAGCGGGACTGAACATAAGTAGCAAGGTTACCGTCGATGAGGTTAGCATAATCACCCTCTCCCCACTGGTTGTTGTTCATCCAGATCTGGGTCTTGGTAGGATCGTATTCAACGAGGTCTGTACCACCTTCGCCTGCACCCGGAGTAATGGTCTGGCCGGCATCTGTAATCAGGGAGTCGCCCAAAGTTACAACAGAAGCGTTAGCGAGAGCAGATGTAGCATCACCCAGCAGGTTGTGCAGCTCAATAGCGCGTTGCTTGGAAGCAGCGAGAGCCAGGAAGCTGTCAACAACAGCCTGCTCAATAGGCTTAACCTCATACCATACAGTGTAAGGAGAAGCTGTAGAGGTAGATACAACGTAAGACTCAGCATAGTTGTTACCAGTGTGATCCTCCTGTGCTGTGCCGAAGTAAGCGTGGTTACCAGCGAGACGCAGGTAGCGGGTCTCATCCGGATTCATGATAACGAGCCAGCTCTTGGCACGGCTGAGGTTCATTGGCTGATAGTAGTAGTCACCGAAGAAGAGCATCTGCTGCAGGTTGTCCTGGAAGCAAATTTCTGTAGGCTTCTCGCTCAGGTAAATCTTACCGCCGGTTGTCATGTCAAAGTAACCACCAGTAGCGAGGTTCTTGGCAGTGTACAGCGGCTTGCCACTTGCGCTCTTGTTGCCAGTAGCCTCAATCTTCCATGCGGAACGGAGGTCGTACTTAACGTACTCAGGATTCTTCATCAGACCGTCGTAGTCAAGAGCAGCAGTTGTATCGATGTACTCTGGGTTGAAGTTCCACAACAGCTGGTTGTCATCGGTAGCATACATGTGGTATGTAGCACCCTTTCTAACAACCTTCTTTGCAGGTTTGTCATAGTAGGAGATACCGTCACGCTTGAGGTAGATGCTCTGACCTGTACCATAAGAAGTGGTAATACCACCCTGATAGTAGTGAGACTCACCCCAGTTGATGGTAGTCTTCTCAGCACTCTCAATGAAGTAGTAGCCGTCAACAAGAGGATTCTGAACCTTGTCGGTATCTTTCAGAACCTTCATTGTGCTCTTGTAGAGAGCCTCGAGTTCTTCTGTCATAGCGTTGCAGTCAGCATCGCTTGCGCTTGGGTTGTCATAGAGGGCACGTGCCTCAGCCAACTTAGCACGGAGGTCAGCCACGTATGTCTCCTTAACCTCGTAAGGACCATCACCGATTCTCCAATCCTGGAATACACCACCGGCATCGGTAATAGCACCGTTCAGCTTGAACTTAGGAGTGATACGAGCAGCTGGAACAGAGTGGAAGTACCACAAACCGTAGGTCATGGAGTTAACCGGGTTCTGTGTGTTGAAGAAGTGGTTACCCATGTTCAAAGGATAGAGGTTGTCGGTCTGATAGATACGATATGAGTTGGCACCGCAGTGCATGAACCATTGCTCATTCTGTGGAGTACCACGCATAGGCAGCTGGCACCATGCAGAAATCAGAGGAACATTGGCAGTGTATCTGATGTACGGGAATGCGTAAGTAGAGTCACCGCACTCAGAACTCTTGGCCATACTCTTCATCAGGTAGTTGCCAGACTCCTGTTTCTCGATTCTCCAGATAGCAGCATCAGGCAGGTTGGAACCTTCAGCTGTAGTAGCTTCGTAGTCAGGATCGGTAATGAACTTGTAGCCGTACCAGTAGGTCTCACCATGCCAACGGTGACTGCGGACATTGTTTCTGTAGCAGTCGTCAGCATATTGGTCTAAAGTCTTAGTTGAAGATCCTGTGTAATAGCGCTCACCATACTCATTGAAAGGAATAGCAAATTTGTATGTACCGCCACCGAAATCACCATAACCATTCTGCAGGTAGAAGTAACCACCATCCAGAGGCACAACATACTTCTTTACTTCCTCAATGGCAGCAAGCACCTTGGTGCGCTCTGCTTTGTACTCGTCAACAGTAGCACCTGTCTCTTGCATGTCATAAGCTTCGTCCAAAACGCTTTCAAAGGCCTCCATGGCAACCTCAGAGTTAACGTTACCTGGGTTAACACCTACCTTGAAGTTGTAACCTTTAGCATCGGTTATAGCTTCTATCAACTGCAGCCACTCGATGCAGCCACCAGAAAGTGAGTCTGCGCAAATCGGTGTTACAAAGAAAGAAGCACTCGGACCTGTACTAAAACTGTTAACCTTGATCAACTCGTCACCACCAAGTCTCCAACGCCAACGTGTACTGCGCGGCTGGATGAAGAAGCACTTGTCAGCTGACGTGTACATTGAGTCAGGATTGCTGTTAATGTACTTTGTCTGGTTTGCTGCAGAGAGAGCCCAAGGAACATCCTGTCTGTCCTGTTTTGCTTTCCAGGGATCGCTTGTGCCTTCCATGTTTCCTTTAGAATTCTTAGTACCCTTATAACCCCAGCTCTTTGTCTGGAACATGTAAGTATCCTGCTCAGTACCTGTAGCATAGATGTAGTCAGACTGACCGGCTACAGG
>ONKB01000127.1 GCA_900318305.1 uncultured Prevotellaceae bacterium
GGCGTGAGCATCCTTGCTTTTACTCCTGGTAGTTTCTTTAATTTGGCGAATTAGGGAAACCAGATTCAAGCGGACGCCTCAATTTTTATATATCCTTATGTATATGGTCTATGTCATACGCAATAGGGCTTTTACATTATGCTAATTGTTCTTTGCCTTCAAAATTACTAAATTGTTTTAAATAAAAAAGATATTCAGGACTTTTTTTCGACAGAAGGCGGATGGCTGTCCTTCGACATGCTCGGGAAACAACGTTAACCATAACCTTAACGTTAACGAGTTCCATTTTGCTTGCGTAGACACACTCCTCAGTCGCAAAGCGACAGCTCCGCCTAACTTAGGGGAGCAGCTTTTTTAAGGATTCCCCTTCGACAGGCTCGGGAATCGGGACACACTTCCTCCCGGCTTCGCCGTACTCCGTCCTAGCTTAGGAGGAGAGTTTTTTAAGGGGTTTTCCTTCGACAGGCTCGGGAACAGACCTGACTGAGGAGGCTATTTGAATTTAAAAATTTCCGCCATGCCCATACAAACAGGCGTGGCGGAAACTCTCTTTTAAACCAAACTGCCTTCGTTCAATTAATGTGTATCGTATAGAGGTTATTGTCCTCTGATATCAACGTGATATGGTTCTTGAAGTTCAGGCACATATGGGGCTTCACTGTCACATCGGCCGTCTTGAGAGACAGGCTGCTGACAGTTTTTTTGTTGACAAGGTCCACGACATGAAGGATTCCGCTGTCTGCCGACTCTTCTGCAAGATAGAATCTATCCTGGCTGATAAAACCTCCTCGCACAGCAGCACCCTTTATTGCCTCACTTTCCAGGTTAGTCAGCAGATAAGACGACTTGGGAGAAGCCAGAGTGACCTCAGTCTTGGAAAGACTGACTGCTGCAAACTGGGAAATACGCAACTGGCCTGTGGCATCGTTGGGATTATAAGAATATACATAGAAATCTCCTGTCTGGGGATTGACTGCCAATTTAGCCTCATATAATCCGTTGGAAGTCGTTGCTGCAGGCAAAGTGATGGTCTGGACCTGCTGAACAGAAAAAGAGGTACAAGAGGTCAAGTTGGCGTTCATCACGGGAACGACACGTAACACAGTAACAAAACACTTTCCTCCTGTTTTGGCACGCTGGCTTACATACAACAAGGGGAACTCGTCGTAGGTGCTATACTTTAACGTACCGAATGATGCATAGGCACAGCTATATACTGTGGATTGTGAATCGTCAACATCTTCGCGGGGTTCCAGGTTGCATACGGCGAGCTGCTTATTCTGACGCATGTCATAGAGCGTTACAGAAGCGAGCTTGTCGGCCACGACAAACATGTAGCCATTATACACCGCAGCGCTGTTACCTGCCGGTATGGCTGTAGCTGTCTGGGCAATAGCATACTGATTCTCCAATCCGATATGAGCTCCAGTATATGTATAGGATGGCACAGATGAAGGAATGTTACTCACCCTAATAGTCTTATATTGATATGTTGTATCGTTCTTAAACATGCTTTCCGGCAATGTATCAACAGAGGCTATCTTAACAGCATCTATCCTTGAGACGGGGAAGCCCACCCTACTCTTGTCTTTCTTCCTGATAAGAAGTGCCTGTTGGGCATCAACACTACAGACGTCGGCAACAAACAACAACGATAATACGAATAATAATTTTCTCATATCTTTTTCTTTTTCAATCTGAATTAAATCCTTATAACCTACTCGAAATGGAACTCATATATAGGAGCATTATTACATGATGCCAGAATGTGGTTTCCATATCTGAAAAATCCTTCCGGCTCATAGGGGAACCCGTTGCCGAGGAGGTCAATATCATTAATCAGCTTGCGCTGCTTGAGATCAACAATACGCAGATAAATAAAATTACAAGAAGGATATCCCTGCGATATATAGAGTTTATCATTCCAGATAAAAGCGCCCTGCATGTTCTCGGCACTAATGTTTTTCTTGCCGTCCAAAGTGAAGATTTCATAGGAATCCAGAATATCTTTGTCATACAGATACACAGTAGAACTGGAAAGGCCTATGGGCGCAAATTTCGTCACACGACAATGCAAGTAGTTAGCTTGTGACGATGTGTTGTTACGCGAGTATGTGTAGCAGTATCCTGTCTGGGAATCTATGGTGAAATTGGCATTACCCAGAGCATTGCTGTTTGACATAGCTGGCAGATAAATGGTCTGTACCTGTTCAACCGTCAAGGAATTGTATTCTGTCCCAGAGCCATTCAATGTAGGCTTCAATCGCATTACTGTAATAAAACAACGCTTATTAGAGCTGGGGCCGCGCTGACTGATATATAACAGCGGGAAGGGATCGCTCTCGTCGTATTTTAATGTGCCGAATGTACTTTGATTGCAATGATACAGTACGGTCGATGAGCTTGAACTTACTGTCTCATTATGAGGAGTCATATTACAAGTTGCCACAGGGCATTTCGTCTCCAGGTTATACATCACAATAGAGGCCAGTTTGTCTTTCACCAGAAACAAGTATTTCCCGTAAGCCGCCGAACTTTGATGGCCATAGCTGTCGGAGGCATACACTTCATAACCATAGTTGTTGTCTTTGCCCAGAGTGATGGCCTCACCCGAATAAGGCGTCAGATTCATATTCTCCGGACAGGTCATATCTACATAATCGTCTATTTCCTTTACAACATCATCCTGCCAATATAATTTCTTTATAAGGGTAGTCTCTTTGGTAAATACAATAGAGTCTATCTCGCTCTTCCTGACAGCGACAGTCTTACCATTGTTTCTCTCGAACAACATAGCCTTCTCCTGTGCTTTAAGGCTACAGATAAAAACACCAAGAAAAATAATCGTCAATACTATAAATTTCATTTTATCACTAATTTATCAAAGGCCTTGCGCCCTGCTGATTCATTCAAAATTCTTTTTCTGTTATACAAAATTAAACAAATTCTTTATTAATGGTCTGTCATACAACAAAGAAATTCAAAAAATGCCTTTTTCAGTATTCCCGTTAATACGCCTCATTTGCGTTGATCTGCATTTTTTGAATAGCATACGGGGTCTGGCGGAATCCCTGTATATGGGTGAGCGTGCATGGGCTTTTCGGCTCACTTGTAAATACCTGCGTTTGCTTAGAAATTGTAATAAATAAAGAAAAAAAACAGGAAAGAACTCTTGTTTTTTTGGAAAATACACTTAACAAAACATCTTGTCAAAAGAAAAAAACAAACTGTTCACTCTGTTTTTTTATCCGCAAAGGGAAAAAGGCAAAAAGTATAAGGAGAATCTGAGTCCCAAAAGCGGTAACTTTGCGTTGTGAAAACATAAACCCTTAGAAAATGAACATTAAAACAAGTCATTCCAACCAACCACAATGGAATAACGTTACTGTAAAATCTCTTATCCCCGAAAAATTGAAAGAGTTAGATGAGATGGCTCACAACCTATGGTGGACATGGAACACCGAAGGTTATAATCTCTTTCACGATATAAATCCGGAAGAATTCAAAAATGCCCACCAGAATGTCATTGAAATGCTCAACAATCTGAGTGTTGAAGACTTTGACACCCTGGCTCAGGACAATACTTTCATCACACGGATGCAAACCGTTTACAAGCACTACCGTGAATACATGGACGAGAAACCAGACAGCACACGTCCGTCGGTTGCATATTTCTGTATGGAATACGGACTATACCATTTCCTGAAAATCTATTCGGGAGGACTTGGCATTCTTGCAGGAGACTATCTGAAACAAGCTTCCGACAGCAATGTGGACATGGTTGCAATAGGTTTCCTTTACCGATACGGTTATTTCACCCAGGAACTTGCCCTGGATGGTTCCCAGATAGCGAAATATGAGGCTCAGGACTTTGACCGTCTTCCTGTACATCAGGTGCTTGACGAGTCAGGCCGGCAACTTATCATTGACGTTCCTTTCCCAGGTTATCCGCTATATGCAAAAGTTTGGCGCATTGACGTGGGCAGGACCAAACTATATCTTTTAGATACGGATTTTGAAAAGAACTCCGAGTATGACAGACAAATCACTCATACCCTCTATGGCGGAGACTGGGAGAATCGTCTGAAACAGGAATTCCTGCTCGGTATCGGCGGTATGGTTCTACTCAACCGGCTTGGCATCAAACGCGACATCTATCATTGTAACGAGGGACACGCTGCCCTGTGTAACGTGCAACGTTTGGTTGATTATATAAGTTCTGGTCTTACATACAACCAGGCTCTTGAGCTGGTGCGGGCTTCTTCTCTCTATACAGTACATACTCCTGTACCCGCAGGGCATGACTCTTTTGAGGAAAGTCTCATCAGCAAGTACCTAAGCAGTTATTCTGATAAGTTGAAAATCAGCTGGGATGAATTCATAGGGTTAGGCCGGACCAATCCTGATGACAAAAACGAGAAATTCTGTATGTCCACCTTCCTCTGCAACACCTGCCAGGAGACAAATGGCGTCAGCTGGCTTCACGGAAAAGTAAGCCAGAAGATGTTCAATGGTATCTGGAAAGGATACTTTCCTGAGGAAAGCCATGTAGGATATGTCACCAATGGTGTCCACCTCCCCACATGGGCTGCACGCGAGTGGAAGGCTTTTTATGAAAAGATTTTCGGCAAGGATTTCTACAAAGACATGTCCAACGAGAAGATTTGGGAACAAATCTACAAAGTACCTGACAAGGATATCTGGGAGATTCGCGTTAAATTGAAGAACAAGTTGGTTGCCTATATCCGTGAGCGTCTCCGTGAAAGCTGGCTTAAGAATCAGGGTGATCCTTCACGTGTAGTGTCTCTATTGGACAAGATAAACCCCAACTCCCTGCTTATAGGATTCGGACGCCGCTTTGCCACATACAAGCGTGCATACCTGTTATTCAATGACTTGGAGCGGCTGAAGAGAATAGTCAACAATCCCGATTACCCTGTTCAATTCATCTACGCAGGCAAGGCCCATCCTGCCGACGGTGCCGGACAAAGCCTGATTAAGCGTATCTATGAAATTTCCCAGATGCCTGAATTTCTTGGAAAAATCATTATTCTTGAAAACTACGACATGGAATTAGGACGCCGTCTTATTTCGGGCGTGGACATCTGGATGAATACCCCTACCCGTCCGTTAGAGGCATCAGGCACATCAGGAGAAAAGGCTTTGATGAATGGTCTTTTAAATCTCTCGGTATTAGACGGATGGTGGTATGAAGGCTACCGTGAGGGTGGCGGATGGGCACTCACAGAAAAACGCACCTACCAGAATCAGGATTGTCAAGACCGGCTCGATGCCACTACCATCTACAATCTGTTGGAGCGCGAGATTATCCCTCTATATTACCAGTGGGGCAGAAATGGATACTCTCACGGCTGGATAGAAGCTATCAAGAACTCCATTGCCCAAATCGCACCCCACTACACCATGAAACGTCAGTTGGACGACTACTATGAGAAATTCTACAACAAGGAAGCCAAACGCTTCCACCTGCTGTCGGCTGACGACAATGCCAAAGCCAAGGAACTGGTAGCCTGGAAGGAATCGGTTGTCAAGGTCTGGAATGACATCAAGATAACTGAATTCCACAAAGACGAGGAGATTAGCAACTCTCCAATGTTTTGTGGGAAGAAATACAACGTTACCGTTAAGATTGACGAGCAAGGGCTTGAAGATGCTCTCGGCGCTGAGATGGTTATTTTGACGACAAATAAGAAAAACGAGGATGTTATCTACAAGGTGATACCCTTTGACGTTGTCAAGCGAGAAGGCAACATATTTACTTTCAGCCTTAAAGTAAGTATTGATGACGCTGGCAGTTTCAAGCTTGCCTACCGCTATTTCCCGAAACATCCATTAATGGCACACAGGCAGGAATTCTGCTACGTCACATGGTTCTAAGAAGGGGACCTGAGTAAATATAGTAAGGGGCATAGAAAATCTATGCCCCTTACTTATTCTTGTTTAATACAATACCGTGGTACAGAATGTTATCTTCTCATAACAGCTATACTCCCCTGTCTCGAAAAGCACACCTATTGTCTCCGAATTGACCTGTACCAAATCAGAATATGCCGCCTTACCGGGACAGATGGTGGAATGGACTTGCCATGATGCCCCGTTATCCTTGCTCATCTTCAAAACCAGATTCTCACGCCGCTTTTTTGACGAGGGATTACTGAACAACAGTAGTTTGCCTATTTTTCCATTTGGCCTTGTTACCGACAATATGCTTCCCTGGCAAACAGGCTCTATCAGTTCTTCCGCAAAAACCATATTGCCACTATACGACATTCCCTTGTCCTTACTTGTCAAATAAGCCCTACAAGGATGCTCATCACGATAATTATACATGCGCATATTCTGAACGATACTACCGTTTGGCAATTCAGCAATGGTACTCTCATCGCCTCCTACCTCACTCTGGACAGCACCCAGATGCCAAGTTTTGCCATGGTCATCGGAATATATTAAATGGGAATGCTTTATTGTATTCTCAGAATGGTTGCATGGCACCACAATCCTGCCAGACTTTGATAACTGAATAGCATGACAAGGCCCTGTAGCATACCATCCCCACGTGGGTTTCTTGACAGCATCAGTAATCTCACGAGGCTTCGACCATGTCTTACCGTAATCAGATGATTCAAGGACAAACACGCGCCTGGTGTCAAGACTGTTATATGTTCTGATTTGGGGTGACAAATCATGTCCATTATTCCATGTACATACCAACACTACCTTTTTGGCTATAGCATCCCAAACTGGTGCAGGATTGCCGCAGACATTGTCGTTGTCATTCCATATTACCGAAAGAGCCCCCCATGTCTTACCGCCATCCTGAGAACTCTTCATCACCAAATCAATATCACCACTATCATTACGATTCCACTTTCGTCCTTCACAAAAAGCGAGCAGAGGACCTTCAGGAATCTTGATGATTGCTGGTATGCGAAAAAATGCATATCCGTCTTTCCCTGCCTCAAACACATCAACATATTCCGCTGAGAATGAGGAACACACTGTCGCCATTAGTATCAGGGAGACAAATAACTTTCTCATTTATTCTTAAAGCAATATTTCTTTACAACAAAATATGCAACGGCGAGAGCTACAGCTATGCATATTCCATATTTCATTGGAGTTTCATATACTTTCAGCTGCTCATTTAATTGGTCAAACGGCACAAGTTTCTGAAGATACCAGCCCAGACCTGCCAACACAATATTCCATAATCCGGCTCCTATTGCTGTATAGAGAAGGAAATAGCCGAAATTCATCTTTGCAAGACCTGCAGGGATGGAGATGAGCTGACGAATACCGGGAATCAAACGACCTATCAACGTAGCGACAGCACCCTTGCTGTCAAAATATGCCTCTGCCTTTTCCATCTTCTCCTGATTGAGCAGACAGAGGTGTCCGAGCCTGCTATTGACAAATTTGTATACAATAGGACGACCCACATAATAGGATATCACATAATTGACAGATGCACCTATGCAGGAGCCGAAAGTAGCAAAAAGCACCAACAATGGGATACTCATCTCTCCTCTCTCAGCAGCAATATATGCTGCCGGTGGCACAACTATCTCAGAAGGAAAGGGAATGGCAGAACTTTCTATCGCCATCAAAATAGTTATATTCAAGTAATTGAGCTCATCCAACAAGCCCTTGAGCAAATCAGTCAACATAATTCAGCGTTATTTTTGTAGTTTTGCCCAAGTATCTTTCAGGCTAACTGTACGATTGAAAACAAGATGGTCGGGTGTTGAATCCTTATCTGTACAGAAATAGCCAATACGCTGGAACTGGAAATGATCCAATGGTTTTGTGTCAGCGAGAAATGCCTCTACATAACAGTTGGGACGAATTTCCAGAGAGTTCTCATTAATCATCTGTTTCATTGCCTCCACCGGTGTCATGCCTTCCTCCTTCTGCAAGCGTGCCAATTCGTCGCGTGGGTTTTCTATTTTCCAAAGCCTATCGTACATACGTACCTCTGCCTTGATAGCATGGGATACGCTGACCCAATGAATAGTTCCCTTCACCTTACGATTGGACTCCGGCTCTCCTGTTTTTGTCAAAGGAATATATTCTGCATATACTTCCTGCACATTGCCTGCGGCATCCTTCTTACAACCCGTACATTTTACTATATAGGCATTCTTCAGACGGACTTCATTTCCCGGAGTTAGGCGGAAGTATTTCTTAGGAGCATCCTCCATGAAATCTTCCCTTTCTATCCACAACTCACGGCTGAAGACAATCTTATGACTTCCTGCCTCTAAATCCTCCGGATTATTGATAGCATCAAGTTCCTCTGTCTGTCCTTCGGGATAATTGGTTATTATCAGTTTGACAGGATTGACCACTGCCGAAACCCGGGTAGCACGTTTGTTCAAATCCTCGCGAACAGAAGATTCCATCAACGCCATATCGTTCAAGGCATCATACAACGTATAACCAATTCGGTCAACAAACATTCTGATAGACTCCGGAGTATATCCGCGACGACGGTAACCACAAATAGTCGGCATGCGAGGGTCATCCCATCCTGAGACAAGTCCTTCGTTAACCAATGCCAACAAATTTCGTTTGCTCAGCAACGTATAATTCAAATTCAGTTTATTAAACTCATACTGACGGGAGCGGTTATCATCCAAGTCCTCTCCTTTCTTGAGCCAGTCGATAAAAAGGTCATACAAAGGGCGGTGGGATACAAACTCAAGAGTACACAGCGAATGGGTCACTCCTTCAAAGAAGTCACTCTGCCCATGAGCAAAGTCATACAACGGATATGCCTTCCATTTATCACCAGTACGATGGTGAGGTGTTTTTACGATACGATAAATGAGAGGATCGCGGAAATGCATGTTGGGATTAGCCATATCAATCTTAGCACGAAGGACCATAGACCCTTCTTCCAGCTCTCCACTGTTCATCTTGTCAAACAAAGCAAGATTCTCCTCTATCGGACGATCCCTATAAGGGCTGTTTGTCCCTGGGATGGTAGGTGTTCCCTTCTGGGCGGCTATTTCTTCGGGAGTCTGCTCATCAATATAAGCTTTGCCCTCCTTGATTAGTTCCACAGCGAAATCCCACAACTGCTGGAAATAGTCGGATGCATAGTAAACATTTTTCCACTGGAATCCTAACCATTTTATGTCTTCCATAATAGCATCTACATATTCCATATTCTCCTTGGTAGGATTCGTGTCATCAAAGCGAAGATTACATACACCGCCATACTTCTCTGCTATACCGAAATCCAGACATATTGCCTTGGCATGGCCAATATGCAGATAGCCATTAGGCTCTGGCGGGAAACGAGTCTGAACACGTCTGCCGTTTTTACCTTCCTCTAAATCCTTTTCTATTATTTGCTCAATAAAATTGAGACTCTTCTTCGGAGTAACTTCCTCATTTATCTCTTTCATATTTAATTAATGCGACTATATCTGGTACAAAATTACATATTTTTTCAATTATACATCCCCTGGTGAATATCAGGAGCCTATTTCATATTTCTCGCTTGATATATGCGTTCTTTTGCCTCATTGATTTCCTGTATCTTACGTGTAGCAGCTTCCTTCACGTCATCACCGAGCATCTCCACCTTGTCCGGATGGTATTGAACTACCATTTTGCGATATGCTTTACGTACCTCGTCATCAGTAGCATCCGGGCTGATACCCAGGACTTTATATGCATCCTCCAACGATTGTCCTCCAAGGGCAAACATCTGATCAACCACTTCAGGACTTAAACCCAAGGCAGATGCAATCTGACGTAAGGCATCTAATTCCACCTTCTCTACCTTACCGTCAACCTTGGCGACTTCTGCCAGGAAAGAAATGAGTTGCAAGCGATGTTCGCTGGGCATTGTCCGGGAAATCTTCTCACAGGCATCCAACAACTGACTTTGCCAGACGTTCTCACCTTTCTGTTTTCGCAAATTAAAACAAGACTTCAGTATTTTCTCACCCTGCCGCATAGTATCCTCTCCAAAATTCTGGCGAAGGAAACGGCGCATATACTCCATTTCAGAGTGCATAATCTTCCCGTCAGCCTGAATGATATGAGCTGACAGAATCATCAATGAGTACAAAAACCCTTCACGTGGACTTTTACTCTGATATTGGGAATAGGTACCATCCATCGTACTGGGAGCACCATCGAAAAGGCTGACAAGAGCAGAACCGATGAGATACCCCATCAGCGCCCCCCAGAAACGGCCATACATGAAACCTATTATAGTAAAAATCCATTTAACATATCCCATACGAGCCTTCTTATCTCATTGTAAATGTATACTTGCCTGCTTTCAGATGGCGGGTCTTACCATTCCACTTCACATCCGATTCGGTTTTCTCTGGTACAGTAATACTAACCCTTAAACTTCCTTTGTCTTCTTTCAGTTTTAATATAATCTTGCCATAACGGGTGACCAAACTCGTATTTACCCATTTCAATCCCGACAACTGTGGGGCAACATCAAATGTTCTGAAACCTGGCGATGTGGGCCTTATACCACAAACATCACGTGCAAGTATTACAGTCATGCCACTTGCCCAGGCATGATTAGTACCTCTTTTCCCCTTGTAATCCCAAAATTCGAATACAGTTGTTTCTTCCTTGAATGACAACATATTGGAATATTGTTGCTTAGCACGTTTTAGAGCTTCCTCACCTTGCCCCATTTTAAACATCGCTTCCTGAACATACAATTCCAGGAGCGGACTTGCATAATGGCTCTTCTTGAACACCTCCAACAGGGCAGGATACTTATCGGGAGATGACAGTCCGCTTACGACAGCCAGAGCCTGAGCACGGTCATCATCTTCAACTTCCTTATAGTCATCAGAACGAAACGATGTCCCCTTCCAGAAACGCCTGTCAAAATTACGCTCCATCTTCTCCAACAGGGCAATCAAGTCTTTCTCGTCACCCTTTCTGTTCAGGATTTCCGCAAAGCGCTGCTCTGCCGTCAATGCCATATAATACCATTCATTTGTTATCAGATGCAGATCAATATGGGTTCCCCAATCGGCCCAGCTCCAACCACCCCTTCGGGTATATACGAAGCCGTCATCGTCAACTGACCATACTTCATGAAGATACTTATGGATGCGGTCATATAGCGGCGCTATAAAATCGCTCTCGCCACTATAATAGTATTGTGAGTAAAAACCGAACAAGCCAACCGACATCAGCATCTGACACGGGAGTTCCTTGCTCCAGTTCCCTGCCGGTATCGGTGAATAGATTACACCGTCGGGTTTCTGCCAGTTCATCAGCTCAAACATTCCTTTCTTAATCAATTGCCATGAGGATGGTGTCAGCACATAGAAATTCTCATGAATGTCATTCACCATATCCCCCCACCACTGTGCACGTTCACGGTCCGGGCAGTCAAAATAGGTATCGCGCATATTCACATACAACGTTCGTGCAGAGCGTTTCCAGAGTTCATTCCAGAAGGGGTCATTACACTCAAATGAGCCTGCTATCTCGGTATCATATCCTGACTCACGGTATTTCACATCAATGATCTCAACGCCATCCGGTATAGTATATTCCACCCAGTTGCCGTTCATCCATCCAAGGCTCTCATATTCCTGGATTCCGTCACGAGTGACATATTCCGCCCGGATTGAATTCTCACCAGCTTTGTTAAAACAGTCAGTACGCATGTCTATCACCTTACCAGCCGTTGCCTTTATCTTGAGATAAGGTGTTACCTGGGCATCGTAAGGCAACTTGCATCGCAGTGTACCCTTGGACGAATCATACTGGGTTGACACATATTTCTGTAACTGTGAGTATTTAAACAGGGGAATAGGTCTTGGCACCAGTTTACCATATATCTCATTCTCGGCATCGGTATCTATCACCTTAGCGTATGGGAAATGTCTGTCATAGTTGACTCCATACCATTTGCCCAGGTCTTTCTTCCCGTCAAAGCGTATTGCACTTTCTGGAAGCCGGTGGTTAGGGCCATCTTTCTCCACCACACCATAAGCTTCATACACATCAGCTTCCCATGTGGCATCAGACAGAATTCCTACTGCCCCATCATAGGCATCAAACAATAATCCCGCCTTTCCGCTATTCTTATGGCTAAAGCCTTCTTTGCCGAAAAACCATGTCAGTACAGCAATAGTATTGTGTCCTCGTCTCATATAGGGGGCTATATCCACTTCGTCGTAATATGTATCAGTAGGAGACGGTCCTCGCTTCAATCCTCCTTCGAATACCACCAATTCTCCGTTTATCCACAGCCAGTACTTTGAATCTACTGCAATACGGGCAACCAGAGCCTTTGGTTTTGCCTCCAGATTAAAACTTTTACGGAACACCTGCCATGTACTTGGAGACTCCTGACAATTCTGCGCCTCTATCCACTTAGCTTTCCACTCAACAGCATACCCTTGAAGGATACACAGTATAAATATCAGAATCAATAATAAGTATCTCATATCTTTATTTCATATATTTCCGAAGTGTTTTGTCAACCAGCCTCTGCAAGACTTTCATATCCTTCCTTGAACCTATTATCTGAGGATAACTTGTATCAGCAGCTGTTCTGTAATGTCTCTGAACAAATCTTTCAGCAGGTATCAGTTGTTCCACAAAATCATACCTCTGCCCTACAGCACTCTTCCCCGTAACGGCACAGTAAGCAGCAAGGGCTGTCAGATAACCAGACAGAGGATTGGGATGGTAGTTATCACCCTTGTTTTTTATGAAATCAGTCGGACTATAAACATGATGGCTTTCTCTCATTCGTACCTTTCCCTCTGTCAGGTCGTAAACCACCTGTCCCCAAGGTACTATTGTAATTCCCATTTCTTCCATCTGTTTCAGATTGTCCAATATTGCCCTATGCTGTTTGTAATAGGTGTAAGTGTGAACAAGATAGTAAAACTTTGTCTTAGGATTAGGAAAACAAGCCTTTACCGACTTGATATCATCAATAATATGTCCGTTGTTTTCCCCTGCCTCTGACATAAACACTACATCCATATCGTCTAGTGGCACATCCTTGAGCAGATTTGTTCCCACTCCAGGGCAATGCCTGTGTTCTTTAATATGCAGTTTAGGCGACATGCAGCCAGCAGGAGTAAAATCCCTAAGATGATGACCGCCATATGTACAATTGTATACCTTCACATGCTCGCCATTGCATCTGCAGAGCTGCCAGAAAAAGCCTTCGTCCTGCGACCTTACGCCACCATCATAAACACAGCCGCCGTAATAAATAAAAGAATTGCCAATAAAGACAATTTTTCTGCCGTCTAAGTTCCACGTCTTTCGGGCTTCTACATTAAGGCAAGAAAGCACCATACCGGCAACAAACAACAACTCCAATTTCATTTTAGACATCATATACCCCTCCAAAATTTATGCAGTAGCTATTATCCATGACATATAGGCAACAAACAAAGTTGTCAACACCCAACCTTCACCTCTGCTGATACGCATTTTGCTGTAACTGAATATCCCAAACAAAATAACAGCGCCAGTCATCAGAGCATAGTCCATCCACGTAATACCCTCAGTGGTCATCGGACACACCATAGCGGTAAGACCCAGTATGAGCAGTATATTAAAGATACAACTACCTATTACATTACCTATGGCCAGGGCCGACTGCCCTTTACGTGCAGCAACGACACTTGTCGCCAGCTCGGGAAGAGACGTGCCACCAGCCACAATTGTAAGACCAATTACCGTTTCACTGACTCCAAGGAATGCAGCAACAGAGGAAGCACCCCTGACAAACAGGGAACTGAACAACACAAGAGCGGCAAGTCCCACGAGAACAAGTCCTACACTTTGCAAAGCGCCATATAGTTTAACCGTTTTCACGTCATCTCCTGCAGTCTGCCCTCCTTTGCTCCGGACAAGCCACAATGTATATAAGACAAAACCTGCCATAAGCAGACATCCGTCAAGAAACGACAATCTGCCGTCAAGACACAGCAGAATCATCAGTACCGATGTTACCACAACCATGGGGATATCCCTGCGCACGGTATCTCTGCTCACATTGACGATGCTTATTGCCGCTGTAACTCCACCAATACACAAGACATTGAAAATATTACTTCCTACTACATTTGCCACAGCCATTGCCGAAGACCCTTGCAACGCCGACATCATACTTACAAACAGTTCAGGTGCCGATGTCCCGAATGCCACGACAGTAAGTCCGACAACCATCTGCGATATGTTGAACCTGCGGGCAAGACTTGCAGCGCCATCTGTAAAACGATCGGCTGCCCAGATGATACCTGCAGCTCCTACTATAATGAAAAGCAAAGACTTAACGATTTCCATACTCATTATTGATATCACCGCATTATATATCAGGAATCCTTTCCGTACCAGTAATACCACCA
>ONKB01000124.1 GCA_900318305.1 uncultured Prevotellaceae bacterium
GGCCTGTGTCACGAGATCATTTCGCCTGTCATTTTAAAGTCATTTGGCCTGTCCCAAGATTTGCCTTTGTCCCAAAATGGACAAAAACGCAGGCCGGGAGAATTGGGCAATAGGGGAATAGGATTGATGGGGCCAATGGGGCTAATGAGGCCTCTGGGGCTAATGGGAAATGGGCCAGGCTTAGAGGGCCTATTTGGCTTATTGGGCTCAGTCTTTATTTCACTACTTTCCTACCGTCGTGGATATATATCCTGCCTTTCTCGGGTTGGGTCACCTTGCTGCCGTTGAGATCATACCAATCATCATCCTTAGCCTGCACTTTGACTTTACCGATACTGGCTGGCGAAGACTTTTCCCTAACGCCACCCTTAAACACTTGTGGTGTCCAGCCAGCAGCGATATAGGCATCACGTTTGCCATCAGGCACAGTAAGAACACAGCGTGGGGAAATGCCTGCGAAGGTCTCTTTACCAAAGGTAAACGGCACTGCCATGCTGACATACACTGAATCAAGCGACGCACAACCATAGAAAGCACTGTCACCAATAGTTTTCACAGTCTCAGGAATAGTAACTGTTGTGAGACCTGAACAGCCAGAGAAAGCACTGTTGCCAATTTTGTTTGCCGAACTGGGCACAACGATGGATTTCAAACTCGTACATCCCGCGAACGTGCCATTGCCGATATAGATTATTCTCTCTGGCAAGTTAATAGCAGTCAGTCCGGTACAGCCCTCAAACAGATAATCCTTCAGAGACAAACGTGTTTTACTCTCGGGGAATACCACATCGGTCAGACTTGTGCAATTCTGGAAGGCATGATGTTTCATCTCATAGAGATAGCGCGGAAAGATAACTTTCCGCAACCCAGTACAACCCTTGAAGGCATATTCCTCGATTGTCCCTACAGAATAAGGAATATCCACACTGCTCAATGACGTACAATTCTGGAAAGTATTCTTTCTTATTGTCTTCATGGTTGTGTTAAATGTTATAGAGGTCAGAGCTGAGCAGCCTGCGAAAGCAGATTGTTCCACCTCCCGCAGAGAATCCGGAAAAACTACATTAGCCAGGTTGATGCAATAGGCAAAGGCATAGCTGCCTATAGTCCTGAGCGAGTCTGACAGGGAGACGTCAGCCAAATGAAAACACTGGTAAAACGCCTGATTGCCGATAGTATGTACATTAGAGGGTATCTTGACATAAGGCAGACTGACACACCCCATGAAACCACGTTCCTTTATCTCTACAATCGACTCAGGCATATCCACCGAACGCATATTTGTGCAGTCCTCAAAGCCACGTTTTGCAACGCTCGTCACACGGTAATTCCTGTCGGCCTTGTAGTAATAAGGAATATACAGGTCATAAAAGAAAGACTGGTAATCATACATATAGACACTTGCAATGGCATCATAGCGGTTGGGGCGCAACTGTATAATCTCTGTGTAGTATTTTAAAGTTTGCGCCTTCATGTCACAGAGACAAACCGTCAGGAAACACACTAGCAAAAACAATTTTTTCATCGCCATCAGTCTTATAGCCTCAACGATAATACAAATTCTATATGTATGGTTTATTCCCGGTTTATCAATGCCCAGGTACACTTACTTCTACTGGTGGTGTTTTAGGCTATACTATTTCCTGAAACCTTCTTTTTCCATGTAAAAAACCAGCATACTGCAACTATCAGCAACACCAGACCTACACAATAGGAAATAGTCTGCGGAATAGTCAGTCCTTCTGGAGCCACACAGATATAGGTTGTACATACGTATGTCATAAATAATGCGGGAACAAATGTAACCCAATAATTCTTCCCGGCTTTTGCCAGATACACTGTAATTGCCCAGAATGTAAATACCGACAGCGTTTGGTTAAACCATGCAAAATAACGCCACAGCACATCAAAGTTGACAAATAAGAGTACTATTGCAATGGCAAAGATAGGAATAGATATCATCAGTCGTTTTGCTATCCTATCCTGCTTCAGGTGCAGGAAGTCTGCTACAATCAGACGGGCACAGCGGAAAGCTGTATCGCCGGATGTAATCGGTGCAGCGACAACACCCAAAATAGCCAACACCGCACCAACTGCCCCCAACCAGCTATGACATATTATATTAACAATGACAGCAGGGTTAGCATTTGTAGTTCCACCTTGAGTCATCAAAGCCCATAACTTCTCATAAGGTGTGCCGGAATACTCTGTAATGCTATCAGCAAACTTAATTGCAGCGGCGGCCCATACGAGAGCAATTATTCCCTCTGTTATCATGGCTCCATAGAACACACGGCGGCCCAAGCGTTCATTCTTTATACAACGTGCCATCATAGGACTCTGCGTGGCATGGAATCCACTCACAGCACCACAGGCAATAGTAATACATAGACCTGGGAAAATTGGAATCGAACTCGTAGGATGATGATTGGCAAAAGCATTAGTAATCTCTGGTATGTTACCATCGTATACAAAGATACCGCCTATCATACCCAATGCCATTATCAGCAAAGCCATTCCAAAGACTGGATAGATACTGCCTATAATCTTATCAATAGGCAATAGCGTTGCCAGAATATAATAAGCTATTATTACCAGCATCCAAAAAAGTTTTGACCCAATAAATCCATCCTGCACTGACGTCATAGATTCCAACAAGCCTGCAGGCGTTGTACAGAACACGGCACCGACCAGTACCATCAACACCAATGCGCATATGCGCATGACAAACCGTGTGGTATTTCCCAGTTCATCACCTATTATTTCAGGCAGGTTAGCTCCATTACGACGGAGGGAAATCATAGCGGAAAGATAATCATGGACAGCCCCACCGAAAATACAACCTAACACAATCCAGAAGAATGCAGCAGGACCAAACAATATACCCTGAATAGCACCAAATATCGGACCAGTGCCGGCAATGTTCAAGAACTGGATAAGATACACTTTCCACGTTGGCATTGGAATATAGTCAACACCATCACCAGAAACATAACAAGGAGTTTTTCTCTGCGCATCTGGACCCACAATATGCTCAACAAATTTTCCATAAAGGAAATATCCTAAGACAAGAGCTGTCAAACTTATGATAAAAGAAATCATTTGTAATACGATTATTGAATATGACGCAAATTTAGCATTTTTTCATGATTCGCAATTATCATTATGCAGTAAAACTCTGAATCAAAAAATCTTTCCTTAGTTCCCTTAAGGATATCGTCAGTTTAAAGACTATATCCCTAAACTTATGATGGCGCTTATAATAGAAGGAGCCACTCCAAAAGAGCGGCTCCTTCTATCAAGAAAAGTCTTTCTTTATGCTTCTTCTATCGAGTTATCTACCTGACGATAGTTAATTACATCCTCAGGACGAAGATTCTCAACGAAACTTGCATGTTTTTCAATCTCAGCCGCAATAAAGTTAACATAAACTCTTGCGCTCTTTCCGAAGAGATTGGCATCCTTGCTGGCATCAGCCAGAATGAGGTGTCCCATAATAATATCTGCAGCCATTTCATACAGATGACGGGCAACCAAGTCCTGATAATCCTGATCCTTCAAGTCAACCACTTTATTTACACATGCATTGTAACGCTCACCCATCTTGATAACGCGATCTTTCAAAGTCTGGAATTCCGGAGCAACAGTCTCTTGTTCCAATTCTGCAATATGCTGCCCATAGAACCCGTTAGTAACATAGCGGATAGCAGCAACTACCTGCAACTGGGTTGTACCCTCATAGATACTTGTTATACGGGCATCGCGATACAAGCGCTGGCAAGCATACTCAAGCATAAAGCCCGAACCACCATGTATCTGGATAGAATCATAGGCATTCTGATTACAATACTCAGAATTCATTCCCTTGGAGAGAGGTGTGAAGGCATCAGCTAATTTGCTAAAGGTCTTCATCTCCTGACGTTCCTCAGAAGTCAGAGTGCGCTCACGGGCTATATCCTCAAGAGCCTTGTATATATCCACATAGCGGGCAGTAGCATAGAGCAGTGAACGGCCTGCATCCAGTTTAGCTTTCATCAATGCCAGCATGTCAAATACTGCAGGGAAATTAATGATCGTCTTTCCGAACTGCTTGCGGTCCTTCGCATAAGCCAATCCTTCATTATATGCAGCCTGAGAGATACCTACACTCTGAGCGGCAATACCGAGACGGGCACCATTCATCAAAGCCATGACATATTTTATCAAACCCAACTTGCGACTGCCACAAAGCTCAGCCTTGGCATTCTTATATACCAGCTCACAAGTCGGAGAACCATGAATACCCAATTTGTTCTCTATGCGTCGAACATTCACACCACCTTGGTTCTTGTCATAGATAAACATTGACAAACCACGTCCGTCCTTGGTTCCTTCCTCCGAACGAGCCAATACCAAATGGATATCGGAATCACCGTTTGTAATAAAACGTTTACAACCATTCAACAACCAGCATCCTTCCTCTTCCGAATAAGTTGCCTTAAGCATAACACTCTGGAGATCAGATCCTGCATCGGGTTCCGTCAGGTCCATTGACATCGTCTCACCCTTACATACCCGGGGTACATAGCGCTGCCGCTGGTCCTCATCACCAAACTCATACAATGTCTCTATACAATCCTGCAGAGACCAGATATTCTCAAACCCGGCATCTGCAGTAGCTATCATCTCGTTGATAGCAGTATAAGGTACACATGGGAAATTCAGTCCGCCGTAGCGACGTGGCATCGTCACACCATTGAGACCAGCCTTAATCGTGGTATCCAGATTCTCGTATGTTTTGGAAGCATACTTAACGCGACCATTTTCACAATGAGGCCCCTCTGCATCTACATCTTCTGCATTTGCCGCAATAATATTTGCAGAGATATCTCCAGTGAGTTCCAGGACACGATCGTAGGAATCAATAGCGTCCTCAAAATTCTGGGGTGCATAGTCGTATTCATCTTTATCAGCGAATGAGCGCTCTTTAAGTTCTACGATGCGCTTCATTAATGGATGATTAAGTTGAAACTTAATCTCCGGATTATCTGTATAGAAGTTTGCCATTGTTACTTAGAATTTTTCTTGTAATACTTAATCATCTTAGGTACAACTTCTTCCACTGTACCATTGATAACATAATCAGCAATAGTATTGATTGGTGCATTAGGATCATTGTTGATAGAAATGATGATACCTGCATCTTGCATACCTGCAATATGCTGAATCTGACCAGAAATACCGCAAGCGATATATACCTTAGGGCGAACCGTTACACCCGTCTGCCCTATCTGGCGGTCATGGTCTGCGAAACCTGCATCTACAGCGGCACGGCTGGCACCAACTTCTGCATGAAGTTCCTTAGCCAGTTCAAAAAGCATATCAAAGCCTTCGCGGCTACCCATTCCGTAACCACCAGAAACTACGATGGAAGCACCTTTAAGATTATGCTTTGCTTTCTCTATATGGCGGTCAAGCACCTTTACCACATATTCTGTTTCAGGGACATATTTGGCAACATCGTGTCTGATTACCTCGCCTTTATAATTTGCATCCAGTACTTCTTTCTTCATCACGCCCTCACGCACCGTTGCCATCTGAGGACGATGTTCCGGGTTGACGATTGTTGCGACAATGTTACCGCCGAAAGCAGGACGAATCTGATAGAGCTGCTGAGTATACTGTTTCTTTACCATCTCGCCGTCGGCATTCTTCACATTCATTTCAAAATCGCCGATTTCCAATTGAGTACAGTCAGCTGTCAGACCACTATGCAAACTGGAAGACACACGCGGACCGAGGTCACGGCCGATTACGGTAGCACCCATCAGACATATCTGCGGTTTCTCTTCCTTAAACAAATTGACAACTAAGGCTGTATGGGGATTAGAAGTATATGGGAACAAACCTTCGGCATCAAAGATATGAACTCTGTCTACGCCAAAAGGAATGACCTGTTTCTCAACACCTTCCAAACCAGCACCAGCACAAATACATTCAAGTTGTACGCCAAGGGTATTGGCCAATTTACGTCCTTTAGTAAGGAGCTCAAGACTTACATCGGCAACTGTCTTGCCTTCAATCTCACAATATACAAATACACTATTCATAATTAGCCAATAGTATTACTGTCCAACAATTCAACAATAAGACCCTCAATATCAGCATCACTGGCAGTCATTGTACGGCTTTCCTTTGCCTTGAATACAATATTCTTCACAGCTTTCACATTAGTAGGAGAACCTGTCTTACCTATCTGCTCAGGGTCAGCATCAATGTCAGCTGCTCCCCACTGATTAATGTTCAGATAAGGTTTCTTGGCTACCAGTTCAGCCATTGCCTCTGCCTGCTCCGGAGTACGTTCTGCAGGAGCTGTCGCATTCTTATATTTCAATACACGCTTAGCATTACGTGGGCGACATGGTGCTGCTGATCCGTTTACCGTCACAACGAGAGGCAACGGAGCCTCAACAGTCTCTACACCTCCGTCAACATGACGCTTGATGATAATTTTTCTGGTATCAGGATTCAGTTCAAGAATCTCTTCTGCATATGTTACTTGCGTCAGACCCAGTTTCTCTGCAATCTGAGGGCCAACCTGAGCGGTATCGCCGTCAATTGCCTGACGACCTCCGAGGATAATATCAAAACCTCCTATTTTCTTTATCGCCTGACTCAAAGTATAACTAGTTGCCAATGTGTCGGCACCACCGAGACAGCGGTCCGTGATAACATAACCTTCGTCAGCACCACGATAGAGTGCCTCACGAATCACCTCTGCCGACTTAGGCAATCCCATTGTCACCACCGAAATGGTAGAACCAGGAAATTGCTCCTTCAAACGAAGCGCCTGTTCCAAAGCGTTCAAATCTTCTGGGTTGAAGACAGCTGGGAGAGCAGCACGATTTACTGTACCCTCCGGAGTCATAGCATCAGGACCGACGTTACGCGTGTCTGGTACCTGTTTTGCAAGGACTACAATTTTCAAACTCATATTAATTTCTTTTGTTTTATAAAAAATCCGTTACTCTTGACCAACGGTGCCAAAAACACCGCACGGCTGAAAAAACATGCAAATTTACTCATTTTCTTTGTCATACACTCCCCTTGCACGACACTTTTTTAGTCTTTGTCCGAAATCATCCCGCGTACGGGTTTGTCATCACGTATCACTTCCCATGTCTGGACCTTCTCGTCAAAAAAGTCATTTTCCCGGAATGTATGCAACTTGAAGAATTTACTTAAATCTGGTTTAATCCTGACCGACATGGCAGGTTTCATCAAAAATGATTTCCCTTGTTTATAATATAGCATTTGCATGCACAAATTCTCCAGGCTATTCAATTCTTCATGGTCTACGGTCAGCAAAAATATTTTCATATTAGGCTCTACCGTTCCACGATACAACACCGTCCAGGCATTGTTTTCACCCTTCATCAGTGTAAAATCCACAAAATAGTTACAATCATTCACCACATACAAGTCCATATCCGACTCCGTAATCATCAAAGGACTAACGGGTACTGCACAAAGATACAGGTTGCCCAGTTCGGCTCCTGCCCGTTCCATCGGCATCGGCTTGTAGGTCAATGGCATTTCGGCCGGTTTTTTATCTTCAACTACAGAAGAAGCCCCTGTCGGCTTTTCGGGTTTAGCCATATTGTAATCATCTGTTTCAACAACTACTACATCGCGAATAGGCACAGGTATGTCAAAGCCATCTTCATTTTCTACATTCACGAGGTTGTTGCCTATAAAACCCGTAACAACACCACCACCAACCTCATTCAAGAAACGAACTTTATCACCAATTTTCATAACAAAAACCTTTTGGAGGTGCAAAAATACAAAACATTACTTCAACAAAACGCCAACACCACCTAATTAATACCTTCGACTTTGAAGCTTTTGTTTCTGACAACGATATTTCAGAGGTGTCATGCCTATTTCACGCTTAAACAATTTAAAAAAGAAATTTGTATCCGAATACCCACACCTAAAAACTATCTCCTTGACAGGATCTCCCGTCTGTTCCAACAACTCGCAAGCGGTCTGTAATCTTAATTTATTCATATAAGCTATTGGCGACATACCCGTTTTCGTCTTAAAGAAACGGCATAGAGACGTATCCGTCAAACCGGCAATCCTTGCCAAATCCAGCAGTTTTGCAGGTTGATCTATATGACTGAGCATATAGTCATTCAGTTTCCGGACAACGGTGTCCTGTGGCAGATTCATGACAATATCGCTCACTCTCTTTGACGGGAATAACTCATACATCTGGTGACTTACAGCATCGAGTACCCGATACAACATCGAAAGAACACCCACATCACTTTCTTCACCATGAGAATCTGACATGTGACTCATCAATGACACCACCTTGTCACTATTGCCATAAATACCATCATCCACCCTATTCAGCATTGTTTTAAAATATCGCATCTCCCAAAGTTCCAAAAGTGGTTGTGGGAACAAATCCTTATGGAAACGCACTTGAAGAACAGACGCACCTTTTGAGTTGCTTTTTGGTCTGAAATACAATGACCTCTCACTCTTTCCCAGAAAAAATGCATCCTGATTCAATACACAAGAACCATTTCCATAAAACACCTCAACACTACCCCCTTCTACAACATCCAACTCATTGTAGTCTTCCCAGAAATCACCCTGCAAAGGATTGTATATTCTCCTGACAACAATCCATCTATTTTCTGTACTCATTATTGAAATTTTGAAGAATTATGGCAATATCAAACAATAATCTGCAAAGATAACACATTTTTTCTTTTCCAGAAAATCTTATGTAGATAACAATTTATTATGGAGGATATTTAAAATATTTCATACTTATAAGACAATATGCGTCAATTAAAAATCACACAAAGCATTACTAACCGCGCCAGTGCGGCTTTAGACAAGTATTTAGTAGAAATCGGTCGGGAAGAACTCATCTCAACTGACGATGAAGTTGAACTGGCACAACGCATCCACAACGGTGATGAGAAGGCCTTAGAGAGATTAGTTTGTGCCAATCTCCGTTTCGTTGTCAGTGTTGCAAAGCAATATCAGAATCAGGGTTTGTCCCTGAACGACTTAATCAATGAAGGCAACATGGGTCTGATTAAGGCCGCAAGGAAGTTTGATGAGACACGCGGATTTAAATTCATCTCCTACGCTGTATGGTGGATTCGTCAGAGCATTCTTCAAGCCATCTCTGAACAAAGTCGCATTGTGCGCATGCCTTTGAACCAAGTTGGTTTCCAAAGTAAGCTCAGCAAGGTCCTCACAAATTTTGAGCAAAAGTATGAACGTAAAGCATCTATCGAGGAACTTGCTGAAGAGATTGGTGTTGATGAATTAAAGATTGCAGAGGCCCTTGGAAGCAACGGCAAGAAGATTTCTGTTGACGCCCCTTTGCAGAACGATGACTCCAGTGCCATGATTGACACCATGCAGGATGAGAACCAGGCTCCTACCGACATTCAAATGGAAAGAGAGTCTCTTGATGCTGATTTGATGACCGCATTAGGTTTCCTGGGTGAACGGGAACAGAAAGTGCTGACAATGCTTTTCGGTCTGTTTGGCAATCCGGAAATGACAGCTGAGGAAGTAGCCAACAAACTAAATCTTACAAGGGAACGTGTTCGTCAGATCAAGGAACGCGCCCTGCGTCGCCTGCGCGAGAACCAAGATATTATCGTACTGAGAAAATATTTCTAAGACAACACCATGTAAAAAAAGCACCTGGTCCGGGAAATTTCCCCAACCAGGTGCTTTTTGGTATCCAACAAGCAAGAATTATTTCTCTTACTTCACGATTTCTCCCTTTGTATTTATCTTCAGGCGAGTTCTAGTTCTACCTGCACTAACCGTTGCTATTCCGTTCTCATCAAATGAACTCGCATCCGAATACAGATAATCAATAACAAGTTTGCCCGTACGGTCTATATATCCCCATTTCAGGATAGGTCCCCACATTCCGTAAGACACGGCTTTTGCCACCCTGCAATAGCCGTGAAGAAACATCGGACCCGTTTGGTCGAAGGCAGGTTCAATCACATAAGTACCCTGCTTGTCTATAAAACCCCATTTACCATCCTTTTTCACCGATGCCCAGCCATCATGGAAGCTCCAAGCGTCCTCAAACTGGAGAGGAATAACAAGCTGACCGGCCCTGTTGACGTATCCAATCTTACCATTCTGCTTCACATAGCCCATACCGTCTGTCATTCCCCAAGCCTCATCATAGACAAATGGGGTCAAAAGCTGACCTTTGGAATCTATATAGGCGTACCTGCCTGCTTTTCTAACAGAAGCGACATCTTCCATGAACGAACCAGCATAGTTGAACTGCGGCTGTATCACCATGACATTCTGCTTATTTATATAGCCCCATAACCCATTTTGTTTTATGCATGCCAATCCGCAATGGAATATGCCGACATCTTCGTATTGTGCAGGAATCACAACCTTTCCTTTGCTGTCCACATACCCCCAGACACCATTAAGCTTGTAGCCGATATAGTCTTCTGATTCATTTCTCACCAATCCTTCATATATTATAGGAATAACGACATTTCCGGCTTTGTTGATGTATCCGTATTTCCCATCTTTTTTCACATAGGCAAGACCCTTCTTGAACTGGAATGCACGTTCATACTGCGGACGGATAACCACAGATTTAGTGGCCTTAACTCTATATCCATACAGACCATTCTCAGCAAAAGGTTCAAGCTGGTCATCTGTATAAAACTTCTTTCCTGTTTGCGCCCCAAGGCCTATCACCATGACTGCAAAACATACCATCAAACTAAGTTTTTTAAATACATCCATCTGTGCTAAAGATTAATTGTGATTAATGAATTTTATCTGCTTTACATAAAAAATCTCAGGAATTCCTCTTCAAAGTTCGGTGTAAATATACCCTTCCCCATATTGTCACGGATTTCACCCATTGTCCAGAAACGTCCTCCAGACAATTCCTGCACATCTGGCACAATCATCTGGTCATATACTGTGCAGAACACATACACCATCTCACGTTCCCTTTGCGAATCATATATATAATGGGCAATCTCCCTTGGGACATAGTGGGTGATGCCCAGTTCCTCCTGCACCTCACGATGTAATGCCGTAGGAATATCCTCTCCGTAATCCACATGTCCACCCACCGAGGTATCCCACTTTCCTGGTTGCACATCTTTCCATTCTGGGCGTTTCTGAAGATACACGTCACCCTTGCTGTTAAAGACATGAAGATGGACCACCGGATGCAGCAGCCGTGTGCCACTATGTGCTTCACGCCTTGTCATCCTGCCCAGGACACTGCCGTCCTCCGCAATATGGGGTACAAAACTGTCAAGGGAATCAATCATAATTTCAAGGTATCAGGATAGAACTGTCACCATAGCTCAAGAAACGGAATCCATTATCCAGCGCATATTGGTAAACCCTGCGCCAATCCTCCCCAATAAAAGCAGAAACAAGGAGCAGAAGCGTACTTTTGGGCATATGGAAATTTGTAACCAAACGTTTCACATAATGATAGCGGTATCCCGGAGCGATTATTATCTGAGTACTTGTATGCAGGGCTTTCATCCCATGGCGCACCATATATGACCTGATAGCCTGAAGTGCCTCTATTTCCGTAACATGGCTGTCGCCCACATAAGGCTGCCATTGGCTTACTTTCAACTCCTCTTCACACAAGTCGGGATTGGCTATGATATTCAGGCCTATGTAGTAGAGACTCTCAATGGTCCTGACAGAAGTTGTACCAACACAGACACACTCACCGTGATGGCGTATCAATGCCTCTATGCTCTCCAACGGTACAAAGATATATTCCGAGTGCATCTCATGTCCTTCTATCTCCTCGGCTTTCACAGGCTTGAACGTTCCCGCACCCACATGGAGGGTGATTTCATTGCGTTCAATTCCTTTGGCGTCAATTCCCGACAACACGCTTTCGGTGAAATGAAGTCCCGCCGTCGGTGCAGCCACGCTACCGTCTATCTTGGAGTAAACTGTCTGATAGGTTCTCTTGTCACTCTCCTCTGTCTCTCTGTTAAGATATGGCGGAATTGGCAACTCTCCGGCAAAGGATAAAATATCGGAGAATGTCGCATCGTCATTATCCCAACTGAATCTGACAACATCACTATTGCCAGAATCCCCTATCCTCTCTGCAGAAAGTGTGACCACACCATCTCCGCAAGTAAACGTACGAAACAGCTTGCCTTCCTTCCATTTCTTCCTGTTACCTATCAGACACACCCATTCACATTCCCCCTTCTGACTGAATATACGTTCATAGTCCTTAGGGGCATAGGGTTCAAGACAGAAAATCTCTATCAGGGCACCTGTCTCTTTATTAAAATGCATTCTCGCCTGAATAACCTTGGTGTTGTTAAACACCATCAGGCTTCCTTCAGGCAAATAGTCCGCAATGTCAGAAAACTGGGTCTGACTGATATCACCTTTTTTATAAACCAACAATTTGGACTGGTCGCGCACTGCCTTAGGATACTTGGCTATACGCTCTTCCGGCAGCACGTAGTCGTAGTCGCTAATATGTATATGTTTTGTCTCCTCCATCCTTAACCTTTGTGGAATACCATCACAAAGTTACAGAAAAAGGGGGTTACTTTTTCTTCTTTCCTCCAAAATCATCCACAAAA
>ONKB01000123.1 GCA_900318305.1 uncultured Prevotellaceae bacterium
AAGCAGCAAAACTCGCATCACTTATGAAAGAAATGCTCCTGCTGGATGGTGGTTTATTCACGACTATGGAGTTGATCTTACATTCAACAGTGATACAAAGAAAGGATTTGGCGGAGGTATTTTAATACGCTCCATTGAGGATCATACGACAGCAAAGGTTATAACAGGACCGAAAAACTGCATAAATGAACTATGGGATGAAGTAGTAGATGCTTTTAGTTCTACTGCACCGAATCCGAGAATTGTAAGGATCAATGAGCGAGAAATAGAACTTAACGAACCTGATACTCGTGTAACTGTAGATAAATATGACAGATATAAAAGCAAATGGAGGTTTACTGTAAAGAGAAAGATGGTCAGCAAATAAAATCATCTGTTCTCGTATTGCTAATACTTTGAGACAAACTCAATTATCATATCTGCCATATATTGGAGTTTCTCCTTTGTCATTCCGGGATATACACCTAGCCAGAAGCTGTTTCTCATTATCAAATTGGTAACCCTCAAATCACCCACTACACGATAATCAACCCCTTCTGTATATGGTTTAAATGCAGGATGTTTCAGTAAATTGCCCGCAAACAAATTACGCGTCTGTATCTTGTGGTCCTCAAGATAGGTTGTCAGTTCGTTACGGGTAAAGCCGGCATTCTCTTCCACCGTAATGAAATAGCCGAACCAACTGGGGCGGCTGTTCCTCTGTGGCTCAGGCAGCAACAAGCCTTTAAGTCCTTTTAGTCTCTTTTGCAGATAGTCAAAATTCTCACGGCGACGTCTTACAATCTCATCCAATTTTTCAAGCTGAGCACAACCTATTGCAGCCTGCATATCCGTGGCTTTCAGGTTATAACCCATATGACTATATACATACTTGTGGTCATACCCCACAGGAAGTTGTCCGAATTGCCCTGTAAAACGGCAACCACAAGTATTGTCCACACCGCCCACACACCAACAATCTCTGCCCCAGTCCCTGAAACTATTGACATATTTATGCAATTCAGCATTGTTGGTATATACAGCACCTCCCTCACCCATTGTCATATGATGAGGCGGATAAAAAGATGACGTGCCGATATCGCCTATAGTACCTGTTTTTTTCCATTCTCCGTCAATCAGATATTCCGAGCCAAGCGCATCACAATTATCCTCAATCAGCCATAGCTTGTGACGTCTGCAGAAATCAACAACAGCCTGTATATTAAATGGATTGCCGAGAGAATGAGCCACAAACACAGCTTTTGTCTTGGGAGAGAAAGCTTTCTCCAGCTGCGTAGTATCAATATTAGACTCCTTGATATCCATATCAACAAAAACAGGTATGGCATGATATTGGATTATGGATGATACAGTCGTCGGAAAACCAGCTGCCACAGTAATGACCTCATCACCTCGACCTATTGCTCTTTCGCCCAATTCTTGGGCAGTCAAAGCACTAAAAGCAAGTAGGTTAGCAGATGAACCAGAATTACACAAAGAACAAAACCTCACTCCGAGCCATTGGGCAAAACACGTCTCAAATTTATGTGCCCAAGGACCTGCGGTTAGCCAGAAGTCCAGTGCAGAGTCAACAAGATTTACCATCTCGGCATCATCAAAATATCTACCACCATAATTCACTTTTGTCTTTCCTGGCACAAAAGCCTGAGACACAGCATGAACCTCTTTGTAATAATCCCGGGTCAATTCCAGGATTTTGGCCTTTAGCTCTTCTTTTTTTGTCATATCCTGTTTTGTTTTAAGTTGTAAATTTACATCAATTTGCGCAAACAGCTGCTATTTCGCATTATTTTTATCAAAGAGAAGAGCCACACATGATTTGCGTGGCTCTTCCCTCTTATCAACAACATGACCACTAAATCGGTCCTTGATTCATCATAGCATGAGCCACTTTCATGAAGCCGGCAATATTAGCACCTTTGACATAGTTGATATAACCATCCTCCTGACCATAGGTAATACACTGTTCGTGTATGCTGCGCATAATATGATGCAAGCGTTGATCTACTTCGTCTGCTCCCCAGGAAATATGCATAGCGTTTTGGGACATTTCCAAGCCACTGGTTGCAACACCTCCGGCATTTACTGCCTTACCTGGAGCAAAGAGCATCTTATTCTGCAGGAACAATGTTGTTGCTTCTTCTGTACAACCCATATTAGACACTTCGGCAATACATTTTGTACCATTCTCAATCAACATTCTGGCATCATCAGCACCCAACTCATTCTGTGTGGCACATGGCAATGCGATATCCACTTTCTGTTCCCATGGTTTCTTATTGGCATAGAACACAGCTCCTGGGAACTTATCAACATAGGGAGCAACAATATCATCACCTGATGAGCGGAGTTCCAGCATATAATCGATCTTTTCACCACTTATACCTTCGGGGTCATAAATATATCCGTCAGGACCTGAAATTGTAACCACCTTGGCACCCATCTGTGTTGCCTTAGTAGCAGCTCCCCACGCAACATTACCGAAGCCTGATATCGCAACTGTCTTACCCGCCATATCCATGTCACGGTCTTGCAGCATCTGATTAACAAAATACAATGCACCAAATCCTGTTGCCTCTGGACGCAATATTGAGCCACCATACTCCAGGCCTTTTCCAGTCAGAGTACCAGTATGCTCACGTGTAAGTTTTTTATACATACCATACAGATAACCTATCTCACGACCACCAACACCGATATCACCAGCGGGAACATCCATATCGGGTCCGATATTGCGCCATAACTCCAGCATAAAAGCATGGCAGAAACGGCGAATCTCTGCAGGACTCTTGCCACGTGGAGAAAAATCACTACCACCTTTTGCACCACCCATTGGCAGGGTTGTCAGGGCATTCTTGAAAATCTGTTCAAATCCAAGAAACTTCAGTATAGACAGATTCACCGACGCATGAAAGCGTAATCCTCCTTTATATGGGCCTATTGCATTGTTGAACTGAACACGGTAGCCGCGGTTAACTTGCAAGTCCCCACGATCATCTTCCCAGACAACACGGAATGTAAAAATTCTATCCGGCTCCACCATCCGCTCAATAATCTTGTTTTTCTCAAACTCTGGATGCTGATTATAAACGTCTTCTACAGACATCAACACTTCTCTGACAGCCTGTAAAAATTCCATTTCACCAGGGTGTCTTGCCTCCAAATCGGCCAATACTCGTTGTGTATTCATTGTTTCTTGATATTAAATATTCTTTCAGGTTGTATTTCATGTGCAAAAGTAATAAATAATCCACATTACGTGTCAGTTGTTCAAAGAAACTTTCTAACAATCAGCCCACCATTTCACAGAAAAGATAAAAATCCTTGTTACAATATAATAAAATACCAAAGGTATCGTTATAGAATAGTAATATATTACAACCTTAATGTACAATGATTGACTATTTAAATGGCAGAATTGCTGATTTGTTACCAGCAAAAGTCATTCTGGATGTGAATGGTATTGGATACGATATCAATATTTCACTTTACACTTACACCTCACTCCAAGGTAAGGAAGAGGCTAAGATTTATATCTACGAAAGTATCCGTGAAGATGCCTGGGTGCTGTTTGGTTTTACTTCCCAAGACGAACGCAGTTTGTTCCTGCTTCTGACATCTGTCAGCGGCATCGGAGGCAACACCGCTCGAATGATTCTATCCTCTGTATCTCCCAAAGAATTATGTCAGGCCATCACTCAAGGCAATGAGCGTCTTCTCTGCAACATCAAAGGCATCGGCAAGCGATCTGCTCAGCGCATCATCGTAGAGCTGTCCGACAAGATACCAGTCATTGATGGAGAGTTGCCTGTATCCGAAGACACGGGCAACAAGAAAGTCATCGATGCTGAAACAAACGAGAAAATAAGGGAAGCTGTACAGGCATTGACCATGTTGGGATTCTCTCCTGCCCCAACAAAGAAAGCTGTCAATGCTATTGTTGATGCTCATCCAGATGTCAGCACAGAAGAACTCATAAAACTGGCACTCAAGACAATCTAGGTTTTCAGCTGATGGTCAGGAGAAACATTTTCAGGTTCTTTGCCCACAAAGGTTTATTCCTGCCGGTAATATTGTTTTTACTGGTAGGAGGAATTACATGGGCTTATAATCCTGTGTCTCTCCAGCAATTCTCTGACAAAAGCGAGCAGCCGGCCGATACTGTCAGAACCAAGCCTCGCTTCCCTGTCAAGCCTACTGCCCCTGTCACCCTTGACGACACAAAAAAGAAAACAGCTGACCTCAAGAATCCCGACAACGTCAAGGAGGAAGAGGAATATGACGACTACAGCGGCAACTATCTTATCGGCACAAAAATAGGCGGCGGATACATGAATACGCCAATTTTGATGACTCCCCAAGAGTATCAGCAATGGTGTATCCGAAAATCAATGAAACAGTACTACGCCAACAAAAACAAAGAGGCTTACGAGAATAAAGAGGAAAACAAATTCAGTTTTTCTGACATGAAATTCAGCCTCGGACCTGCCGAGAAGATTTTCGGTCCTGGAGGTGTCCAGATTAAGTCATCAGGTTCTGCAGAAATCAAATTCGGCCTCAACAAGAAAACAGTTGATAACCCAAGCTTGCCAATCAGAAACCGTAATACAACAGGACTTGATTTTGACGAGCAGGTTAATCTGAGTGTTACAGGAACCATCGGTGACAAGATGGATTTCAACCTCAACTACAACACAGAAGCAACTTTTGACTTTGACGCCAAAAGTCTGAAACTGCAATATCAGGGCAAAGAAGACGAAATTGTCAAGCTCATAGAAGCTGGCAATATCAGTTTCCCTTCCAACAACTCACTGGTTCACGGTTCCAGTTCCCTGTTTGGAGTAAGGACTGACATGCAGTTCGGCAAACTACAGCTACAAACCGTAGTATCCCAGAAAAAAGGTATCAGCAAGAGTGTATCATCTACTGGCGGCGACCAGCTTACCACGTTTGAGATTACGGCCGACAACTACGAATCCAATCGTCACTTCTTCCTCTCCCATTTTTTCAAGGATAATTATGACAAGAGTATGGCCAAGTTGCCAAACATCACCAGCGGCATCACAATTAACCGTATTGAGGTATGGGTAACCAACAAGAACAATACTACAACCAACACTCGCAACATCATTGGTTTTACTGATTTAGCAGAAAGCATCCATATCGGCAATGCACTGTGGCATGGTAGCGGAAATAGCGAGCCAAGCAACTACTCCAATGACCTCTACTCAACCATCAATTCTAGTTATACTGACGCAAGATCTATTAACCAAGTATACTCAACTTTAGGCGCACTGGGTAATTTCACTGGTGGTATAGACTATGAAAAATTGGAAAGTGCACGCCTTTTGAACAAAACAGAATACACTCTTAATTCAAGTCTTGGATACATTTCACTCAAGACCACATTACAAACCGACCAGGTTCTCGCCGTAGCATACGAATACACATACAGAGGTCAAACCTATCAAGTCGGAGAGTTCTCCACCGACAGGACCGACAACACAGAATGTCTCTATGTCAAAACGTTGAAAAACGCCTCCAACACACCATCTATGGCCAACTGGGGCCTTATGATGAAGAACGTCTACTCTTTAGGGGCTTCATCTGTTGAAAAATCCAAGTTCCGTCTTGACATTAAGTACCTAAGCGACACCAGTGGAGTTTATATCACCTACCTGCCAGCAGAGAAATACAAGACTACCCCTATCCTAAAACTTTTAGGTATGGACCGTCTTGACAACAATGAGAATGCTCACCCTAATGGCTATTTTGATTTTATTGAGGGATACACCATCGACCGCACATCCGGACGAATCTTCCTGCCTGCAGCCGAACCATTTGGTTCATATCTTGAAAATGTCATAGGCGATAAGACCATCAGCGACAGATTTGTATATCATGAGCTTTACGATTCAACAAAGATTATAGCAAAACAGATTGTAGAGAAGAACAAGTTCATTCTCTCTGGACAATACAAAGGCAGCAATAGCGGCAATGTCATCTCCTTAGGTGCTGTCAACGTGCCGCGGGGAAGTGTTGTAGTTACTGCTGGCGGTGTGACATTGACGGAGAATGTTGACTATAGCGTAAACTACGGTACTGGTGAAGTTACCATTCTTAACCAGAGTATCATTGATGCCGGTACTGCCGTAAATGTAAGTCTGGAGAGTACAGGCGAGAGCCTTGAGCGAAAAACCATGCTGGGCTTGAACTGGCAATATGACTTCAACAAGAACTTTATTCTGGGTGGTACGCTCATGCATCTCACAGAGCAGTCACTAACCTCAAAAATCGCCATGGGCAACGAACCGTTGAGCAATACCATCGTAGGATTGAGCATGTCATGGAAACAAAACAGCCAGTGGTTAACAGACTTGATTGACAAGATACCATTTATCCATGTCACTCAGCCATCTTCCATCAATTTCACAGCAGAGTTTGCTAAGTTATTCACTGGAGCCAACAACCAAAGCCAGGGCAACGCCTCATATATTGACGACTTTGAGAATACTAAAAGTGCCATTGACATCAGCACACCAAGCGAATGGGTAATCAGTAGTTGTCCGTTACTATTTAACGAATCTTCCTACACCAACGACGCGAAATATGGTTTTAACCGTTCTCTCCTCAGCTGGTACAACATTGATCCCATGTTCACTCGCCGGAGTTCATCGCTGACACCTAGTCATATCAAGGGTGACATCAACCAGTTAAGTAACCATTATGTGCGCGAAATATACCGCACAGAGCTCTTCCCTAATAAAGAGCTTGCTGTAGGTGAGTCATCAACGCTCAATATTCTCAATCTGGCATACTATCCCAACGAGAGAGGCCCTTACAATCTGAGTACCGACCTTGACGTCAACGGCAAGCTACTTCATCCGAAGCAGCATTGGGGTGGTATGATGCGTGCTTTGGATGTGACCGACTTTGAGACAGCCAATATTGAGTACATTGAGTTTTGGATGATGGATCCCTTCATTTACACACGAGGCTCTTCAGGAGAACAAGGCGGTGAACTGTATTTCAATCTTGGTGACATCAGTGAGGATATACTGAAAGACGGCAACAAGTTTTATGAGAGTGGTATGCCTACCGATGGAGCATCAACAGCCTATATGGAAAGCACATGGGGCAGGATACCTACAGAGACAACCGTTACTTACGCCTTCAACACGAGCAGTGGCTCCCGCAACCGACAGGACATCGGTTACGACGGTCTTACAAGCACCGACGAGCGCACTTACGGACAATATAAAGACTACCTTGATGCCATCAAAAGCAAAGTTAGTTCCGCCGTCTATGACTCTATTGCCAATGACCCCGCAGGTGATGACTACCATTATTTCCGTGGCACAGATTTCGACATAAACCGTGTATCTATCATGGACCGTTACAAGCGGATTAACAACCCTGAAGGCAACTCCGTGGATACAGAGAACTCTCCTGAAAGTTACAGCACGGCATATAAAACCATCCCTGATGCCGAGGACATCAACAAGGATTATACTTTAAATGAATACAATAATTATTATGAGTACCGGGTCCGTCTGACACCCGATAGCATGAAAGTCGGCACAGGTTTCATCGTAGACAGCCGCGAGGCAAAGGTATCACTCCGTAATGGTAATACCGAGAGCATCAACTGGTATCTCTTCCGCATTCCACTTGACGAGTATCGTGCTAAGAAGGGCAATATCAATGATTTCTCCAGCATTCGCTTCATGCGTATGTACCTCACCAATTTTGAGCAACCCATCGTGCTCCGTTTCGGAACACTAGAACTTGTCAGAGGCGAATGGCGCAACTATGACCTTTCTCTCAACGGACGAGCAAACCAACCTGCCAGAGGCAAACTAGACGTGGCAGCTGTTAATATTCAGGAAAACAACACCAAGACACCTGTCAACTATGTTCTTCCTCCAGGCATCTCTCCTGTCATTGACCGTACCCAGAGTCAGCTCACAGAGAACAATGAGCAGGCTTTAAACATTACGGTGAAAGATCTACCGTCAAATGAAAGCAGGGCCGTTTACAAGAATTACAGTTTGGATTTCCGCCTCTACAAACATATCCAGATGTTTGCACATGCCAATGCACTCAATGGCGACCTCAACATCAGGGATTACGAGATAAGTGTATTTATCCGACTGGGTACCGACTACAAGAATAACTACTACGAATATGAGATCCCGCTGAAACTCACACCTGCAGGCCACTACGACCGTTACAGCACAACCGATTGCCAAAGCGTATGGCCAGCAGAGAATATGCTTGACATAGACCTCTCACTACTCACCAACCTCAAGAGGGAAAGAAACCGTCAAAAGAGTCTCGGACAAGCCTCCTACTCCGTGCCATATTATGACTATGACCCCAACAAGCCCAACAACAAGATGACCGTCATGGGAAATCCTTCAATAGGCAACATCAAGACGCTCATGATTGGTGTCAGAAATAATTCAAGTGACGCCAAAAATATAGAAGTCTGGGTCAATGAGTTGCGCTTGCAAAACTACACAGAGGATGGTGGTATGGCAGCAAAGGCGAAACTTGACGTCAAGGTCTCTGACCTAGCCTCATTGTCTCTCAATACACATATTGAAACCAGTGGATTTGGCGGTCTGGAGCAAGGTGTCACGGAACGACGTAACGACAACCTCTATTCTTATGGAATTACAACAAATATCCAGTTAGGTAAACTCTTCCCAGAAAAAGCCAAGATAAATGCCCCGATTTATTATTCATACACCAAGAATAAAGTAACACCAAAATATAATCCACTTGACACTGACATCACGTTAGATGATGCATTAGAAAGTCTCACGACAAAACATGAGCGCGATTCGCTGAAAAACATTGTCAACACTACCTCAACATCGACAAACTTCAGCATCAGCAATTTCAAAGTTGATATTGCTTCCCGGGATCATCCCATGCCATACGATCCTGCCAACTTCAGTTTCAGTTATTCCCACAGCCACCAATTCTCTTCGGGCGAAACAACTATGTGGGAACGTGATGACTCGTGGAGACTTAATGCCAGTTATGACTATGCGCCATCATTTGAGCCGTTCACGCCTTTCAAGAACATCAAGGACAAGCACGGTTGGCTGAAATACCTACAAGAGTTCCAATTCAACTGGCTGCCGCAGAATCTATCCATGAGTTCTGACATCACTCGCACATATTACGAGTTACAGGAAAGGGATATGGACAACTTGGAGGACAAATCCATACCACTCAGTTTCAGCAGCGATTTCCTTTGGAACAGACGAATGAGCATAAACTGGGACTTCACCAACAGCATCCACGCCACACTCTCTACAGCAACCAATGCCGAGATTGTTGAACCTTATGTACAGAACAAGAGTCTCTTTACAGACAACTATGAGTTATGGAAAGACTCCGTATGGCACAGCATCAAGAATTGGGGACGTCCCCTCTCCTATTCCCAATCATTCAACCTCGGATGGAAAGTCCCTATCGACATGATACCCATCTTCTCATGGATATCAAGCGATTTCAGCTATGACTCTAATTATGGATGGGAACGCGGTACCATACTTGAAGATGGTAGCACTCTCGGCCATACTATCAACAACAGCCGCAACATACGTATCACAGGACGGTTCAATCTCGAGGAACTTTACGAAAAGGTGCCCTACCTGCAAAAAACCAACCGCTATTATGCTATCAAGGCAGGTGGCGCCACTGCCAATAAGGCAAAGAGAGAGAACAGGACAAAGAAAAACTTTGAACAAGAAGTCACCCTCCATCTTGACAGCACCGTCACCCTGCAACATAATCTCAAAACACGTAAAATCAGAGTAAGAGCCACACAGAAAGACGGCAAGAGATTCCTATTGAAATACAAGATCAGTGGTTCCAACAGCATAAAGATTCTCAATAAAGACTCAGCCACCGTCAAAGTAACAATCATACCGCTGAAAGTCGGTCAAAACGAGACCTTCGTTAATAAAAGCTTGCGCTTCCTCGCACGTACGGCGATGATGGTGCGTAATGTCAACATCAGTTACAGCGACCATTACAGCATGAATCTTCCTGGCTTCATGCCAAGTGTGGGTGACTTCTTCGGGCAACGCAAGGGCAATATTATGTCACCAGGCCTGGACTTTGCCTTTGGTCTTACAGGTGACAGCTACATTGACCGTGCAAGGAAAAACGGCTGGCTCCTTGATAATGACAGCGTATCTACCTCAGCATCATCCAACCGCAATAAAGACCTTCAGGTAAGTGCCGTTATCGAACCCATCACAGGGTTCAAGATTGATGTTCATGCCACACGCACCATGAACACCTCTAAAAGCATCTTCTACACCTATGCAGGCTCTCCTGTAACCCAGAGCGGTTCATTCAACATGACAACCATCAGCCTCAAGTCGGCTTTCTCAAGTACAGGCAATGCCGACAACGGTTATAAGAGCAGCGCCTTCAGTCGCTTCGTCAACTATCTGCCTAAGTTCCAAAGACGCGTGGAAGCACAGTATACTGGAGCAAAATATCCCACAGGCACCCCACTGGCAGGTCAGACCTTCAACCCGGAGAATGGTACCATCAGCCAGTACTCCTCCGATGTTATGATACCCGCCTTCCTCGCAGCCTACTGTGGAGGTGGACCGAACTCACCACTTGACATCTTCCCCACTGTGACACGCATGCTACCCAACTGGACCGTTTCCTATGGAGGTCTCTCGAAGCTCTCATGGTTCAAAAACAAGTTTAAGTCTTTCACCATCGACCATGGTTACAAGAGCATCTTCTCAATCGGCTCATACAACAGTTACAGCAGCTATATGGAATATATGGGCGGTATTGGCTTTGTCATTGATGGTACCACCAACAATATTCTACCAAGCAGTATGTATAACATCAATACCGTATCCCTCAATGAATCATTCTCGCCGCTCTTAGGCGTCAACGCTACTCTGCAAAACGACCTTACTTTCTCTCTCCGCTACAACAAGACAAGAGTTCTTACCCTCAGCATGGCAGCGCTCAAACTCACCGAAGCCTTGTCTAACGACATCGTAGTAGGTGTAGGTTATAAGATTAACGACTTGAAATTATTCAAGGCTCCCAATCAGAAAGCATCAGCAAGCAGGGCCAAGAAAAAGAAAACCAACAATGTCAAAGGCATCAATGGTAAGGATGATGGTAAAGGCAAAAATGAGAACTCAAACAACGCCGCCCAACCTTCTGGCATGAACAACGATCTCAACCTGCGCCTTGACTTCTCATTCCGTGACCAGAGTGCCATCAACCGCGACATTCTTACCGAAACATCCCAGGCAACCAGCGGAAACCGCGCCATAAAACTCTCTTTTACAGCAGAGTACAACCTCAGTAAACTACTATCTTTGAGTGCCTACTACGACTACCAGACAACCAAGCCTTTGCTTACATCAAGCTCCTATCCCACCACCACACAGGATTTCGGTTTCAGCATGCGTTTCTCACTTGTGAGATAAGTATATACACGATAAGACATCTTTAATGCCAAGTAATTACATTTTTCAATTATTCTGGCAAAAAGTTTTGACATATTTAACCAATTGGTTAATTTTGCAAAACAAAATAGAATATACAAAATGAGCAAATTAATAATTCCTCAACACTATACTCCCCTGCTGGATGTCCACCAAAACGAATTAGCTATCAAACTTATTAAGGAGTGTTTCCAGCAGAATCTCTCCACCGCATTACGGCTTCACCGCACAACAGGTCCTCTTTTCGTAGTCCAAGGCATGGGTATCAACGATGACCTGAATGGTGTTGAGCGCGCTGTCACCTTCCCCATCAAGGATCTTGACGACAAAAAAGCAGAAGTAGTTCACTCTCTTGCCAAGTGGAAGAGGCTAACCCTGGCTACCCAGGAAATACAACCTGGATATGGCATATACACCGACATGAATGCCATCAGGGCAGATGAAGAATTAGACAATATCCATTCGCTCTATGTAGACCAATGGGATTGGGAGCGTGTCATCCTTCCTCAGGAACGCAATATTGAATACCTCAAGAAGACGGTTAAATCTATATACAGGGCCATGCTGCGCACAGAGTTCAATGTATGCGAACAATACACAATGTTAAAACCTGTATTGGCAAAAGATATTTTCTTCATCCACTCTGAGGAACTGCGCCGGCTCTATCCCGACAAGACTCCTAAGGAGCGCGAGAACATCATCGCCAAGGAAAAAGGCAGTGTCTTTATCATTGGCATCGGCGGTAAGCTCGGCGATGGCCAACCTCATGATCTGCGCGCCCCCGATTACGATGACTGGACAACACCTGGCGAAAATGGACTTGAGGGACTTAACGGTGACCTTCTCGTCTGGGATCACATACTCAATCAAGCCCTTGAGCTAAGTTCCATGGGCATCAGAGTAGATAAAGAGGCATTATTACGCCAACTCAAACTCACCAACAAGGAAGAGCGTCTTAACCTTTATTTCCATAAGAAACTCATAAACGACGAACTTCCACTGAGCATCGGAGGCGGCATCGGACAGTCACGCCTTTGCATGTTCCTCCTTCACAAAGCCCATATCGGCGAGGTTCAAGCTAGTATTTGGCCAGAAGAAATGTGCAAGAAATGTGAAGAATTGGGATTCAAACTGATTTGAAGTTATCCCACATTAATACCAAAGCTATACAAAAATAGTGAGAAGAATTTGAGAGAAGAGGATTCAATTCTGTCCTTTTTGGTACTTTTAAGTACAAAAATGGACAGAATCGGGTATTTCTCGGGTCAAATAACCTTAAACTCGGACTCTCATTTTGCTTCCATTTTTGGGCCTTTTCCATGGTCTTTCTCCCTGATTTTACAGGCAGTTACGCTATACAGCATAACAGGGCGCAAATTTTACTGCCAGAACCACAAAAAAATTCCCGAAGCTCCAGAAAAAATTTTCCGGTGTTCCAGAAAAAATTTCTCGGTGTTCCACGAAAAGTTTTGGCCTGTGTCACGAGATCATTTCGCCTGTCATTTTAAAGTCATTTGGC
>ONKB01000122.1 GCA_900318305.1 uncultured Prevotellaceae bacterium
CGCAAAGCCGGTGATATAGTCGATTTTGAAGAGAACTTTGATAACACCAAGTAAACTATTTTACCTTTACTGGCCACACTCTTCAGCTGCAATAGACAACTGGAGAGGATCCTCCTCAGGAGACACATAAGGTTTTGACACAATATGGTCTTGAAAATATATATGATTTAACGTAAACGCAAGTGAGGCGAGTGTCTCTTCACGGTGTTTTGGTGTCAATTCACACTCCCACACCGTGATGCTGTGCCAGCCCATTTCCGATAATCTTTGCTGTTCCTCCCTGTCCCGTTCCTTATTCCTCCGTATCTTCGTCACCCAGAATGCCCTGTTCGTGTTTGGAATCTTGCAGCACGCCGAGTTCACAATCGCATCGTCCTTCTTACATCCGACATCTTCCATCCGAGGCAACGCCACGTTGTGCCCATGCCAGAAGCAGCCATTTACAAACACACACGTCTTATATTTCCTCAAAACCAAGTCGGGATGTCCTGGCAACCGTTTATGGTTCAACCTGTACCGGAATCCCCTACTCCACAACCCACGGCGCACTATCATCTCCGGCTTCGTATCCTTCGACCGGATTGCCGCCATATTCCTGTGCCGTTGTTCTGGAGAGAGTTTGTCCATGTTTATTTAAGCGCATCCAACAGTTCTTCAACAGAACAACAAACCATGTCAAACAACTTATACATTAGTTCAGGTTCCTGCCGTTCAGGGATATAGGCTATAGTTGTTCTACCCCTACCGGCAAACCATCCAGCCTCCGTATGGGCACTTCTGCCACATGGAAGAACCAGCACACATGTGTCGCAAGCCTCCATGGCATCTATGTCGTTTTTGAACTGGCGCACGGCTTTTTCGTGCTGCAACATTTCACGGTATTGCTGAGGTGTCCACTCCATATAGTCCTCGCTCACACCGCTCCATTTGAATCCCGGGTCACCCGATGGTGGATTGCGGAAGTCATACACCTCATGTCCTGCTTCCCTCAGGGCTTTTACAATCCCCTCATAGTAAACATTACGCCAACTGCTGGCTACATAAATCCTTCGGTTCATTCTGTCATGTTTGAGCACTTTCCCTTACAAAGATAGAGAAATTGGATGCAAAATCAATAAGTTTTGTGAATTTGAGAAACAAAATTGTGATTATAGGACAGAAAATTGACTGTTGCGTGAATAATTTTGTAAATAACATATTTGACAAAATACAAAACAAACTTTTTCACTTTTCAGGAACAAATTTTTAATCCATAGTATTATGAAAAAATCTATTTTTACTTTAGCAATTCTATTGTGTGCTTTGGTTGGTAAAGCACAAGTGACTGACGAGCAGAGTGCCATATTGCAGAATGGCGACAATGCACAAATATTCTACGGTGCTGATGCCCTGAAAGAGGCTTTGGCTGCAGCCCCCGACCGCGGAGCTACCATTACCCTCTCGGCAGGTACTTTCAATGGGGCCGAGGTTACCAAATGTGTAAACATCTATGGTGCCGGCTGGATTGAGAACAAAACACCGAGAGACAACGACAACCCTGCCGACAACAGTATCCTGCCGACAATTATTTCAAGTAGTCTGAGTATCAACATCTCCGAGGAACTGACTGCACCCCACAACATCCACATCGAGGGAGTGAAACTCAACACACGCATGTATGTGGCAAAAAGTATAGACGGACTGGAAATTATGAAATGCTACCTGAATGATGCTCTGAGTATTAGTGCTGAGAACAAGAATATCGTGCTGACGCAATGCTTTGATAACGGAGGTGTCGGAGGTTTGGGCGACGCAATCATACAGAACTGTTACATATCAAATTTGAACTCAATCTCAGTACGCTCCGCCGAGAGCAAGATTGTGGTTGATCATTGCGTAATAGCAGGTGGGTATTATGCTTATAATGGTACATGTAAATACCTTTGCACAAACAGTATGATTTTTACGGGCGGCAATCCAGTTCCCCCCAGCTCAACATTCCGCTTCTGCATGATTGATGCTGCAAGTATAAGCAATATGGGAAGCACAGACAACTGGTTCGGCATCAACTGGGGCGATATATTCGATGATGCAGTAAATATCTATTATAATGATAACCGCACATGGAAGATGAAGGATGAAGCTAAAGCCATTTACATCGGCAGCGATGGCACGGAAGTCGGCATCAACGGTGGCAAGAATCCTTGGAACAAGACACCCCATACCCCGTTGGTAAAAGACCTCAAACTCAACATTGACGGCACACAGCTGAAAGTGAACTACACTACAAAAGTGCGCTGAATAGCTTCACCATAACATAAACGCTAACAGATGATGAAACACACAAGAACAATGCTGTTAGCCGTGGTGATGATTTTCAGCACTGCTGCAACAGCACAGACAACCATAACCGGAGGTGAGTACTGGTTTGACGGTGCCATTGATACCCGGCAGACACTGACTCCAGGCACATCGGTAGACATCAGTATGCTCCCGTCGGGACTGCATACACTAACCATGCGCATCAAAGACAGCAACGGGCTGTGGAGTAACCAGGTGGCACGAACCTTCTTCATTGCCCCCGAGGCAAAGGAGGATCCATCAACTGTCACCTCCTGCGAGTACTGGCTGGACAATGAGAAACTGAGCCAGTACACCACACTCAACTCACAGGCCATTGACCTGGGCAGCCTCCAGCCTGGATTGCACAAGCTGATGGTGCGTGTAAAGAACAACCTCGGCATTTGGAGCAATCAGATGAACCGCATCTTCTTCATCGCCCCTGAGGCAAAGGGAAATGCCTCTGCCATAACATCGTGCGAATACTGGCTGGACGGTCAGATAGAAAGCCGCCAAGTACAGAATTTTACGCCAGCTGTCATCGACATCAGTTCACTGGATGCTGGTCTGCACATGCTGACCATGCGAATCAAGGACGACAAAGGTGTCTGGAGCAACCCTGTGGCACGAATATTCTACGTCATGCAGACTCCAGCCGAAACGGCAACTATTACCCGCTATCTCTATTGGATGGATAGCGACAAGGAGCATAGTGTGACAGGAAAGATTGAGGATGAGAGCAATTCCATGGTCATTGACATCACCAACCTGGAAGCAGGCGATCATACTCTCCACTGGTCTGTTGCCGATTCAAGAGGAGTATGGAGTAACATTGCTTCAGAGACATTCACAGTATATCCTGCCGGCATCGGAAGCATCCACGTCAAGATGCAGGACGGACAGTGGTATGACCTCCATGGCAGAAAACTGAACGGCAAGCCGACTCGCTCGGGGATATATATTGTCAACGGACGCAAGGTTCTTGTCAAGTAAAGCCATACCTCAATGCAAACATTCCCGGGAATCGTTGATTTTCGGGAATATTTGTATTTTTTCAGAGAAAAGTTGGCAGAACGGATAAAAGATGCTAACTTCAAGGTGTCAAAAACAAAGCCTTAACAGATAAATTTGTATTGTATATGAAACGAATATTACTCTTCATTCTAACTGTGATTATCCTGGGAGCATGCAACAACAGGAAGGAAGAACAGCCAGTTGCCATTGAGCAGCCTCAATTTGTATCCTACGAGACAGACCTGTTTTCTATCTCCTATCCATCAGGATATTACATTAACGAGGTTTCGCCCAAAGAGAACTCACATATTCTGTTTATCGGGACGGACAGCCTTGACAGAGATATGACGACCATTATATGGAATGCGCCCAATACCTTCCCCAATACAGTAAAAGAGTTCACCACTCTGTTCACATATAAGGAAATGGAGGAATATAAAAAGAATCAGAGTTTCTATGAGGTAATGAATATTGACTCCACCTATACTATTGACCAACACCCCACCTATTCCACCACTTCCGTATTCACCGAGGGCTCCGATACCATTATCCAGAGCAGGACAGGCATGATTATCCCTCAGAAATGCGATATGATGGTCATCCAGAGAGTAAACACCAAGAAGTCAATTAATGAAGTCCAACTTTTGGCCAGCATCATTAATTCTATAAAAATCAAGGAATAATCCCAATACGGTTGTTTAAAATACACAGGCGGCTCGTCTATTTGACGAGCCGCCTGTGTACTAACAGCGAAAACTTACTCTTGCTATTTCTTCACAAACACCACGCGGCGGTTCTGGGCACGGCCGGCTTCTGTGTTGTTGTCTGCAACAGGTTCGTGAGAGCCTTTGCCTACCGCCTTCAGGTTGAATCCGTCAACACCTAAGCCTTCAAGGGCTTTAACGATGGCTTCAGCGCGTTGCTGTGACAAGGGATCGTTAATCTTGTCTGATCCCTGATTGTCAGTATGGCCCTGCACTTCAAAGCGTGCAGTAGGATTCTTCTTCATATAATCTGCCACCTTCATAATCTCAATCATTGACTCCTGTTTCAGCGTAGCCTTGCCGGTATCAAAGAGTATATTGTTGGTGACAAACTTACCCGTTTCCTTGATAGCCTTCTCAACTGCAGACATATCCTGCGCATTGCGGTCATAAAGTTCCACAGCACCCTTGGCAACAACAATGTTACGGATAAAGGTCAGGTTATGATATTCAAACGGCACTTGGAAGCAGAACCATGTGGGCTGGTTAACGTTGGGCAGATTGACAACACGGTTGCCGTCAAAATAGACTTTCAGGGCACGTTTGTTAAACGAAAGAGCCACATGGTGCCAACCCTGAGTAAACTTATACTCAAACTTACCAGTTCTGTCAGCGTTATACTCATATCCATGTTCTGCATCTGCACAGACACTATGTTTCATTACGAATGACGTACTGCCACCTCCTTCTCCGGGATAATCCTTACGACTATTGGTGTTAGCAAGAATCAATTTGAAGTCATTGAGTCCGATATTATCCTTCTCTTTCCAGTAATAGAAATCATATTCTATGGTAAACTCCTCTGGAAGGTAAGCACCTGGCTCCTTGATAAGCGGAGTAATGGCACCATTATCGGTAATTTCAATGGCGTTGGCATTGTCAAATTTCTTGACCTCAACGGTACCTCCGAACAAATCCCACTTGGAAGGGAACTCACCCACTTTCTCAGCTTTAATATCATCCTCAAACAGAACTACAGAGCCACGCTTGAAATCGGTAGTAGTTGCCACACCTGGTGCCTTTTCTGCAGCCGGAGCTTCGGCTGTCGTTGTACTCTCGTTGGCAGCAGGCTTTTTGCCGTCAAGCAAAGCATCGGTTTCCTTGTCAATTGTGTCGTCAATTTTCTTTTCAATCTTGTCCTTGACCTTGTTAACGGTCTTGTCTTTAATCTTATTTAACCAACCTTGTGCAGATACACTTGAGCTGCACAATAAAGCTACTGTTAGGACTGTCAATAACTTTTTCATAATCATTTCTGTTTTATTAGTTATACTTTATTTCCAAGTTGATAATATTTTCCCAAAGTTACAAAGTATCACCAATATATGCAATAGACGACTAAAAATATTTGTTATGTGCATCAGCAAGCATATATTTTTGTCCTTTTTGGTACTTTAAAGTACAAAAATGGACAAAACAAGGCTTTTTTAGTGTTTTCAAACCTTAAAAACGGATGCTCATTTTGCATCCATTTTTGGGCTTTTTCCATGGTCTTTCTCGCTGATTTTCCAGGCAGTTACGCCA
>ONKB01000119.1 GCA_900318305.1 uncultured Prevotellaceae bacterium
GTAGGCGGAGAGCGGGTACAAGCACCAGAGGCAGACCGGAAAGGCGGCCTCTTCACAGGCATCGCCGAACTGAATGTCACAATACCCGACCATTGCACCCTGTATTACACCACAGACTGCTCCACCCCTTTCCCCGGGAAAAGCAGCATCAGCGTGGACGGGCATTTCAGTACCGACTCTACAACCATATTCCGTTTCATGCTGGCAAGGGAAGGCTTTCTGAACAGCCCTGTCGTGACCCGCTCCTTCATCAGGCACGACAAGGACTATTCCCTGCCCATACTGAGTGTATCAACAAGCCCTGAAAACCTCTTTGACGACTCTATTGGCGTCTATGTACAAGGAGTAAACGGACGGTCAGGCAATAACCAGTCAAAAAAATTCAACCAGAACATGGACTGGGAACGTCCTGTGAACATGGAGTATTTCGTGCCAGAGAACGGCAAATGGACTGAGGTACTAAACCAAGAAGTTACCTTCATGAATTTTGGCGGATGGACACGTTTCAGCGAGGGGAACAAGGACTTCCAGTTCCGCACCTCATTCAAGCTCAAGGCCAACAAAGTTTATGAATTCCAGAATTATTATCCCTACCCCATATTCTCCAGCAAGCCCCATATCAAGCTGAAGAGCATCCTGGTGCGCAACGGCGGACAAGACCCCTACTGCCGCATACACGATGCCGGCATTCAAGAGTTGCTCCGCACAAGCGGTCTGTATCTTGATGCGCAGGCATGGCAGCCTGCCCATATCTTCCTGAACGGGAAATATCTCGGCATGCTGAATCTCAGGGAAGAGAGCAACAGGAAATTCGCCTACAGCAACTACGGCATCGATGACGATGAAATTGACCAATGGGAAAACGACTGGACAATAAAAGCCGGCGATGACACGAAGTTGTTGGAGTGGTACAATCTGGCACAATATCTTGGTGCTTCTCCCAGCAACGAATCGTATTGGCAGCAGATATCAGACCTGGTTGACACCGACGAGTATTTCAACTACATGGCGGCAGAAATCTACATGGGCAACAAGGATTGGCTGAGAAGCGGTTTCAAGAACCTGAAAGGTTTCAGGGCACGCACCGAGGACGCCAAGTTCCATATTGTAATGCATGATGTAGATGCCGGCATGAGAGATGTCGACATGATTAAACAAGTCTCCACAGGCACCGGCAAGTTGGTCAAGACCTTCAACAACATGATTAAGAACAGCAAGTTCAAGAAGCAGTTTGTGGATGCCTACTGCATCATGGGAGGCAGCGTCTTTGCCCCGGAGCGCTGCAAGGCAGTCCTCAACAGCATGGCTGCCACCACCGCCCCGGCCCTGGCACTCGAAGGACTAAGCCCCCAGGAACGCATTGACACGCTGATCAACCGCATATCAGATCGCACCTGGCGCTATCCCACCCTGATAGACAATCTCAAGAATACCCTGAAACTGGCACAGGAATGGGACATGACGATATCCTCCAATATTCAGGATGTGAAATTGCTGCTGAATGAAATGGAAATACCCACGGGACAGTTTGACGGCAAATTATTCCCCCCTGTCAGCCTGACAGCCTCCGCACCCGCCGGCTATATCTTTAAAGGCTGGGAAGTCAATGGCGAGATAAAATGCCAGGATTCCATCTTCAAAGTCACCGACATCCTGACTCGGGACAATTATGCCATCAAGGCTGTGTTCGACTCCATAAAGGACAACACCCGACGTATCTCCTCTGGAGCCACCCCGATACGCATCAACGAGGTCAGTTCAGACAATGACATCTTCATGAACGACTACAACAAGAAAAGTGATTGGATAGAGCTCTACAACTCAACCGATGAGGCCATTGACATAGCGGGAATGTATCTGAGCGACAACCGCAAAAAACCTCAGAAATACAAAATCAAGGCCTCAAACGGAGTCAGCACCATCATTCCCGCACATGGCTACGCCGTAGTCTGGTGCGACGGCAAGGAACCAGTCAGCCAGCTGCATGCCTCATTCAAACTGGACAATAGCGACAACAGCTTTGTCAGCATACAGGCTAAGGACGGCTCATGGACAGACAGCCTTGTCTATAAGGCACAAAACAGATGGCAGACATTCGGGCGATATGCTGACGGCGGCAATTATGTCGCCACCTTTACCCGCCCCACCATTGCCAGCACCAACAGTCTGACCATGAACACCATTGTACAAGCCCTCAGGGGGAATGATGATAACGGAGGCGTTGGCATTAAAAGAATCCGCGTGGGTGAAGGACGCATCACTTCGGTAGAATACTACAACCTAAAGGGAGAGCGCATCTCCAGGCTGCCATCTCACGAAATTGTCATTCAGAGAGTCATCTACGACAACGGCCATACCCTATCCCAAAAAGTCAGGACATCATATTAACCCACCCCTGAGAGGCAATCTTTTTCAGTTAAGGCACAGTTATAATTGGTGTGACAGCAGGAACTGAAAGAGGCCCATATATCTGATGCCGTTATCGTCGGTATATTCTGCGATGTCGTTGCCCACAATAACAATTTTTCTGAAACTGTCGCTGATTTTCAAGAGTGAGTTCAGTTCCTGTTGGCGTTTCTCCTCTGTGTCCAAGGCAAATGCCGACTGGATGTAGAATTTCTCTGTTCCATTGTTGGCAATGAAGTCTATCTCATACTGAATATATTGCATCTTGCCCTCTCGTTTCTCTCGTGATTCCACCACTCCAACATCAACGGCAAGTCCTCGCATGCGGAGTTCATTATAGATGACATTCTCCATGATGTGGGTAATTTCCTGCTGACGGAAATTCAGTTTGGCGTTTCTGAGTCCAATATCGATGGCATAATATTTTTTGATGCTCTCGTAATATTTGTTGCCTTTAACGTTGTACCTCTTGGCACCCTCGAAAAGGAAAGCCTCTTCCAAATAGCCGATATAGTTGGCCACCGTCTCCTGATCAATATCAACTTTCTGCACACTCTTCATTACATTGGCGATGCGGTTGGGGTTGTTCAGCGAACCTATCGACGAACAAAGTGCGTCGGCAAGGGCAGACAGCGCCTCGCGGTTCTTCACGTGATGACGCTCTACCACATCGTCAAGATAAGTTTTGTTCCATAGCCGTTGCAAATAGGAAACCTTCTGTTCTGGGGTGCGCTGGCGCAGCAGTCCAGGCATCCCCCCATAGGTATAGTATTCCTTCCACAATTCACTCACTGGTTCTGTTCGATTGATGCAGAATTCTTTGAACGAGAAGGGCCAGACCTTTATCTCATCGCCCCTGCCACGGAAGATGGTCTTGATATCGGACGAAAGAAAGTGAGAATTGCTGCCAGTGATATAGACATCAATATTATCCTTCTTATTCAGACCATTGACAATCTTCTCGAAGCCATCCACCTCCTGAACCTCATCGAGAATAATATAATATGGTGTGTTGTCGGAGGTGATGCGGCTATATAGATATTTTTTCAGAGCCTGACGGTCATTCAGATCGCCGTTCTCCTCCTCGTCATCCGTATCAAACGATACGATGATGATTTGGTCTTCAGTAACATCATTCTGTAACAGATAGTCTTTATAGATTCTATTCAGCAGCCATGATTTACCACTGCGTCGAGGACCGGTAACAATCTTGACTTCTCCATTATCCTTCCTGTCAATCAACTGACGAAGATAGGTCTCTCGTTGTACATATTGTGCCATCCTATTCGGAATTTTCTGCAAAATTACAATAAATTCCGGAAATAAGTATGTTTTTATTCGGATTTTTCTGTAAAATTACAACAAATTCCGAATAACCAATCGAGTGACGAATCTCTGTATGCCGGCTGAGGAGAGGCAGCATTCACAAATTTGCAATGCAAACAAGCGTTACAACCTGACAAAATCGTATCAGGATTCAAGCAACAAAAATCCTCCGATATCAGAATTTTCCGACACAAAAATATAAAGCGGATTGGATAAGCGAGACTCTTTTATGTTGCTGATTTACAAGTGTTCCGGTATTTTTCAGTTCGCCGGCGAAGTCAGGAAAAGCCATGTTTTTGCCCTCTGA
>ONKB01000116.1 GCA_900318305.1 uncultured Prevotellaceae bacterium
TGGCGGAGAGAGAGGGATTCGAACCCCCGGTACCTCTCGGTACGGCGGTTTTCAAGACCGCTGTAATCGACCACTCTACCATCTCTCCTTACAATAGAAGTGACATCTAGTGTCCGAATTGCGAGTGCAAAAATAATACTTTTAGGATTAACTGACAAATTTTTGAGAATTATTTTATCCTTATCCATATGGTCCTTTTGTAAACAACAAGACATTTTTGCACAAAAAGCGCCATATTGTCATTGCATAGTGTCAAGATTGGCAAAAATCTGCACTGGCATGAGGATTGCCTTCAGCATAGTAGAGTCCCGGAAGTCCCAGAAGACAGAAGGACAAACTTTAACAATAACAAAAAAATAATAATCAGGAGGTAAATCTTATGATGTTAACACGTAGAAACAACAGCAACAATTGGATGTCAAATTTCTTCTCAGATTTCTTTGATGATGGTTGGACGACTCGTATGGATTCTACAGCTCCAGCAGTCAATGTAAAGGAGAACGAAAAAAATTATGAGATGGAAATCGCAGCTCCTGGCTTGAAGAAAGAATATTGCCGCATCAGCATTGACGCCGAAGGAAATCTTCAGGTCAAGATGGAAAACAAATTCGAACACAAAGAAGAGAACAAAAATGTTCACTATCTGCGTCGCGAATTCAGCTACAGCAACTATGAGCAGAACTACATACTGCCTGACGATGTTGACAAGGACAACATCTCAGCTAAAGTCTGCAACGGCATCCTGCACATTGAGCTGCCGAAACTGACCAAAGATCAGAAAAAGAAAATTGAACACAGTATCAATATTGCATAACACTTCATGTTCTGAAGACTAATAAAAAATGATATCCAAATATTGCGCAAAGGATGGACTGAGGAATTAGCCCATCCTTTTGTTTTTGCCTCACCCGAATAGGAGGTAATTCCGCTGCGTCATACACTCCGCAAGAAGCAATACCTTTAATGCCAGAACAGAGGGAAGAAATCCCTGTTATTTTCTCACATCATTGATAACGACATTCCTCACCTTACAATTTTGTATGATTCCTGAATCAAAAACGTTTTTCTGGTCTTTTACGTCAATATCCTCAAAAACAAAATCTGAAAGCGTATATTTAGGGGAGGCTTCCACATCGAAAAAATTCTTGCAATCCATCCGGATATTACTCATGCGGATATTATTGCATCGTGAGAGCGGCATATCCTTTCGCTCTTCCATCTTATAAAACTGCGTCCAGGGACGAACAACGACAAACGAGCCTGTCTTACCTCTCACATTATCCACAGTGATATACTCGTAATGCTGAGGCGTATCAGGACGCATCTTCAGCCATAATACCCGGTGGGCATTATCGGCAATACAGTTTCGAAGCACCACATTACGGTTGTATATACTCTCAGATCCCAGGGTCAGGCATCCGTGCACCGTTCCATAATGACAGCCATCTATCAAGATATTGCTGTTAGGCCCGTTGTGTTCATCCTTGTCGGCCCAGGTCCCTTTCCCACCTTTAAGAACAACGGCATCGTCGTTGACACTCATGTAACAACGGTACACAAGGACGTCATGACAAACATCCAGGTCAATAGCGTCAGAACTGGGAGCCCTCACACCTGTTGTTGGGGAGGTAATATGACATTTGACAAACCGCACATGGTCGGTCTTGTACACATGGGTCGTCCAAAAAGGACTGTCCTGAAGGCTGATATCCTGCAGCGTCACATTATGGCTGTTGGCGATATAAATCAGGCGGGGACGCTGTTCGTCTTTATTGGTAGCCTCGGGATTCCACTTTTTCCTCAGCCAGAACTGTTTCCAGTAATGGTAGCCGTTACCGTCTATCACACCAGGGCCTGCAATGACAAAGCCGTCCAGGCCATCGGCGTTAATCAATGCAGAGAAATAGATACAAGTCTGCCCCTCTATGCGTGTCTCCCTTAGTTCATAGTCCTCCACATGACCAGAACCTTTCAATCGCCCCCCTTTCTCAACCAAGAGATGGGTACCCTGACGGAAAAACAAACTGCCCGAGACAAATGTGCCGCGAGGAATCACAATAACACCTCCACCCTCCTCCGCACAGCGGTCAATCACAGTTTGCAGCTGTCTCGTCTGCACCTGTGTGCTGTCCGGCTTTACACCAAAATCTGTCACGACATAGCGTTTCCCTAAAGCCGCAACATCCACTTGGGTTGTATCCTTGAACCATGCAGACATCTCCGAGCCGTCAGGCCAAAGCATCTTCTGTCTGGCACTCAATTCAAAACACCATAACAGACACAGAATTGTCACCCAGTATTTCATACTTATATAATCTCCGCAAAACACCTATCAGCGCATTACCTTAGTCATAATGCACTGAGTTAAAGATAAGACCTTATATCAACAGCAGAAGATCTGGCCTTGACTACTTTTTAAACAACGATGCGATAAACAGGATGAGTACAGCGCCTATCACGGCAGTTATCAGCTCACCAACAAGGCCCATTCCCAAGCTGATGCCTAACAAACCCAGCACCCAGCCGCCAAAGATACCGCCTATAATACCTAAAATAAGGTTAACAATGAGGCCAAAGCCACCGCCACGCATCAGTTTGCCTGCAATAAAACCTGCCAGGCAACCAAGGATAATTGAAAGTAAGATATTCATAAACACTCTATTTGGAGATTAACTCAGGCAAATTTAATATTTTTTCGCTTATTTACAACCTTTTCGCAATGGAAAACAAAAGTATAATTCATCCTCTCTGTCTGCATTTTTTGAAAATGAGTTGTTTTCTCAATTTTTTATAGTTACTTTTGTAAAATATTAGACTATTTTTCCTTGCATGATGCAAACAACAAACTCAACAACTATATATGCTGTACTTTAAAAGAATAAAACTGAGCCTTTTCCTCCGGGTCATTATAGCGATAATCTGCGGTTCTCTGTTAGGATTAGTCGCACCAGATGTATTGGTGCGCATATTCAAGACCTTTGATGTATTGTTCTCTCAGTGCCTGAAATTTATTATACCGTTGCTTGTACTAGGACTTGTGACACCTGCAATTGCTGGTGTGGGGCGCAGAGCTGGCAAAATGTTGCTTTCCGTGTTGGCAATAGCATACCTCTCCACTATTCTGTCCGGTTTTTTTGCCTATGTGTGTTCATCCAACACTCTCCCGATGTACTTGCAAGTAGGAGAATTTTATTCTGAAACAGTTTCGGGAAAGGAGTTCCTGCCCTATTTTGAAATAAAGATACCGCCTGTATGCGATATTATGACGGCTCTGCTCCTGTCGTTTATGATAGGTGTGGGCATTATCCTTACTGACTCCAAAGCCCTGAAGACAGGATTTGATGAATTTGGCAGTATTGTTAAGCTGACAATTGAGAAAGCAATTATTCCATTGTTACCCGTGTATATTTTCACTATGATTTGTGAAATGAGTGCAAAAGGGACAATTGCAGCGCTGATTGGCGCAGGATTCAAGATTATTCTTACCGGAATCGTGCTTACTATTTGCTATCTTGTCATACAATACTGCATAGCCGGTCTCATCGCACGGAAAAATCCATTCAAATGTCTTTGGAACATGCTGTCTGCATATTTGACGGCATTCTCCATTTGCTCCTCTTCGGCTACGATTCCCGTAACATCATCTTGTGCCAGGAAAAATGGGATACGCGATGATATTGTGGATTTCACTATTCCGCTTTGTTCCACCGTCCACATGTGTGGTTCTACCATCAAATTGGCAGTATCATCAATAGCAATAGCATATATTTTTGAGGTTCCGCTCCCATTTTCCGTTTATGCTCACTTTGTACTGATGCAAGGCATTGCCGCCGTAGCAGCCCCGGGGGTTATGGGTGGTGTTCTGATGGCATCTGTCGGATTGCTGGAATCCATTATGGGATTCAATAGCGACCAGACTGCCCTGGTTATGACATTGTATCTTGCTTTAGACGGTTATGGGCCTGCTTGTAATGTAACAGGTGACGGTGCCATAGCCCTCATGATAGACAGAATTTTTAAGAAGAAAGAAAATGAATAAAAAAACTTTTTCATGTTTCGCTCTGGGGTTTCTAAGTGCCCTGTCCGTTATGGCCGCCCCCATGAAGGCTCGTATGATACAGCCTCTTTATGCCATGGATGAGGCAGGTCTTGAACGCACCTTTGAGTGGACGCTGAAGGAATTAGACAAGTGTGATGCCTCATTGGACATAGTCGTTCTCCCTGAATTCAGCGATGTTCCGGGAAAGACTGCCCGTTTTTTTGAAATGGCAAGAAAGAACGGACCAATTTTGCTTCAGAAGTGTGCCGAAACGGCCCGCAGATGCAGCACGCTGGTTTTTTGCGGTGCTGTTGACGATTCGTGGGAAGTACCACGAAATGCCATCCATGTATTTGGCAGAGACGGCTCCCTCATCGGAAAATACTACAAGCAGCATGTAACAGCCGGAGAATGGCAGAAAACAGGCGTTGACAACAAATATACCCGTGAATGGCAGGAGCCTTTCTACCTTGATATTGAGGGTGTGAGGTACATGTTCCTCATCTGTTATGATTTTTATTTTTATGAGAATTATGCCAATATTGCCCGGTGGAAACCCGATATCATCATTGGCTGCTCCCACCAGCGGAGTGATCCTCACCATGTACTCGATCTCATTGATGAGTTTTGCGCCTATCACACTGGAGCCTACCTTGTACGCGCTTCCGTCTCCATGGGTAAGAAATCCGAAGTGGGAGGATGTTCCTCTCTTGCCGCCCCCGACGGCAGAATCCTGGGAAATCTCTATTCCAGGATAGACCATTTGGATGTCACATTTGATCCTTCAAAAAAATATCTGAAGCCTGCCGGATATGGCAATCCTCCAGCCATGCATTCAGATTATATTGAGATAGGCAGAAGGCCGTGGCTGTACCGTCCTGGCGGCAGCGCCATCGTCGCACCTCTCAGTGAAGCGCCGGCAAAAAGAACAGTTACATACAGCAACAATCTTGCCGTCCTCGGTGCCGCCATTGCCACAGGTACCCAGGAAATTGCATTCGACGTGGATGCCGCCACCGACTGGGAGCCATTTGTTCGCTCCATTCTTCAGAAGTTTTCATGTCACGCCATCATGAATATCCGTCTCAAGGGAACGTGGAGCGAAGACGCCAGGAAGCATCTCAAAGATATAGTGTTTATCTATGATGCTGAAAAACATGTCTATTATACACCTGTTACAGATTAACACCACGTTTTATTAATAAGGAAACATGAAGTATTCTGTTTTTATCGCTTTAGCGCTGACTTTAATGGGCTGTAAGGAGAACTACAGCAATGGTGAGAAAGTAGGCAACCTCATTGAGTTTACCTCCAAAGGCGTTTTCTGGGACAGTTGGGAAGGACGTCTCAACCTGACGCAAACAGGTATGAACACCAGTGGAGAGCCTTTCAGTTTTTCCTTCGACAACGACCGCGATGACCAGGACTCTCTGGTTAGCATCATGAAAAAGGCCCAGGTGGAAGGATGGAAAATCAAGATACGCTACCACAGCGTTTGGGGTTTCAAAAACTTCTTCAACAACCGGGGGGAGACCGACTACTTTGTCGACGATGTAACCATCCTGGACAAAGATTTCGCCAATCCGCTCAAACACATCAACCCGTCCCAGGGCGGCCGCGTGGTAGATACCATCTATGTGGTCATTGACAAAAACGAATTAAGAAAACACCTAAAATAGCTTAAATTATGACACTCATTTCATTTTTGGTTTCATCACTCTTTTTGCTGTCTCCGCAGAATACACCTTATTCCGTTGCCCATCGTGGCGGACACATCAAAGGTTTCGTTCCCGAGAACAGCCCTGCCGGCGTAGCCGCCGCCAAGAAATACGGCTACCGCGCCATAGAATGTGACGTGCACTACACTAAGGACAAAGTCCTCGTCATCATGCACGACAGAACCATCAACCGCACCATGGTCAACGCCTCTGACCTTTCTCCCATTAAAGAGCCCGTAGTCGTTGCTGAGACCACTTTCGCCGAACTCCGCAGCAAGTATGTCATGGCATCCTCCGACCCCGCCAAGCGGACACCCATCCCGACATTTGAGGAGGAACTTGACGCCTGCAAGAAATACGGCATCATTCCCATGATGCATACACAACACTTTGAAGCCTACAAGATGGCAAAAGAGAAACTTGGAGACAATTTCATCGCCTTCAGTGCCGAATACGACAGTCTCCGCCCCGTCCGTCAGATCAGCGATTGCCTCATCCTCTGGGACCCTGACAACGCTCCTGCCGATGAGGCTATCAGTAAGCTCAAGGCTCTGGGCGGACGCTGCGGAATTTCCTCCATGAAGCATGACCTCCTCACAGCCGAGTATGTCAAGCAGGTTCGCGGCGCAGGCTTTGAGGTTCAGTCGTCCATCTTCAAGACACCCCGCGAAGTCGAGTCCTATGCCAACGGCGTCACCTATGTCCTTTCCGACTTTGCCCTGTTTCCTGCCAAGTCCATGAAGGCAAAAATGTCTCTGCATGAGAGCGACAAGACCTTGCGTACAGGTGAGAAAATCACCTTTACCGGCAAGCAGTTCAAGTACAGCAGCCTTGAAATACAGATTGACATCAAGGGCAGCGTTGAGGTCATCGTAGGCGGAAAGCGCCATTACACCTTCACCCATGCCGACGGGATGCAGCGCATAGGCAGCTGGCGGTTCTACGACACCGCACCGACCATAGAAATCGTGGCAAAGGAGAACTCCACCATCAAAGCCGTCACCATCAACCAATACAAATACTGACACTTTGCGAGAAGAGTCTGAAGCAAAAGCCCCCTATCCATGAAGAGAATTATCCTGCTGTTTTTTATCTGCTCTCTCCTCGGCCTCCATGGTCAGGAGGTGTTCAGCATTGTGGCCCATCCGGGTGGGAACGCTGCCTGTGAGGCCAACATCAGTTGGGCAAGCCTGCAACGCGGCACCTACATCCGCTATGCCACCCTTAGGCAGGCCAGGTCAAAACCCCTTGCCAGCCTCCGTGTCATCCAGCCCTGTCAGGAAGAGCTGTGCACCACCTACGACAGTATTTACTCCAAGTCTTCTCATGGGGAGAATATCCATGAATACCCCCATTTTATCAAGTGCGGAGCTGTCATTCAGGGTCTGAAGAAAGACAACGAGTACGCCTACTTCATCTGCGGCAATCAGGACGGCAGGGAAGTCTGCCTTTCCACTCTTCACCGCTTCAAGACAGCAGGAGCCAGGGAGTGGTCAGCCACGATAATCTCCGATTTCCATTCCTACACCCCACTCCCCCAGCGTCTCAAGGCAGCCATGTCCATGATAGACAGAACCCTTGAGTTCGATCCCTCCACAGACTTCATTCTCCAACTGGGTGACGTTGTGGCCTGGGGCGGCAGTTATTCTTTCTGGCAGCGGATGTACGAGGAACCCCTCTACGCCCGCTTTTCATGGGCAGGCCTTAACGGCAACCACGACAACATGACCCGGCAGTATGGTCTGAGCCACCATTTCTTCCGCGATGCCAACTATGTCCCACGCAACGGCTATGTCGGCCAGGAAGGCATCTGTTGGCACTTCCGTTATGGTGATGCCCTGTTCCTCATGCTCAACAACGAAGCCATGTTCAAGGAAGAGGACCTGCAAAAGGCACAGCAGTGGGTGCGTCATGTCGTCACCTCGGCACGTCAGGGCAAAGACAAACCGCTCTACGTCATTGTATGCGAACACTACCAGTGGTTCGACGGCGTGAACGGCAAATGCTCCCAGTATAGCCGCTGGCACGAGCTCTTTGATGAGTTAGGCGTGGACCTTGCCCTGGCAGGCAATAACCACATTTACCTGCGCACCGTCCCCATTCGTCAGGGACAAGTCGCCACCGGCAATGGGACCACCTATCTTCAGACCAGTTCCTCCGATAACGAGCGCGGTCGTGAGCTGGGAGAACTCACCGACAACAAACAGTTCATCCCATGCCGCTGGACCGAGGGCAGCCGCTCCGTCAGCGCCCTCAACATGAAGGTCAGCCGCCGGCATATCCTCCTCACCCTGCTCGACCGGGAAGGCAACATCTGCGACCAGGCCGAAGTAATTCCCAGGAAGTAAGCCCCTCCACAGGAGCCTCACCCCCTTCCCCTCTCCAAGAGGAGAGGGGAGACCAGGAGGCGAGAGAGTAAACCCTGGTTCCTGAGCTCGTCGAAGGATTTAGATAAACAACAAAAAGAATAAAGAAGAAGAGAATTATATTCATCGCGACAGTTCTGATGTTTGTGTCAGTTGGGATGTTTGCCCAGAATGACACAATTATGACTTTGGATAAGGAGGTGCATTTGACAGGTCCCTTGAACCGGTTGTGCGAGTCTTCCGACGAGAAAAACGTAATCCCTGCCGAAAAAGGTTCTCGATGGAATTTGGAATCCGACAAGGACGGAAATATCAATTTCTGGATAAACATGCCGTCGCATGGTCAGAACAAACTTCATGAAACCACATGGAAGAAAGAAAATATATTTTTGGATTGTCAAATCCTTCACGGACTGCGAAGCTATTTTGCTATTACCCGAATGCCTCGTTGTTTTTTTTCGTATTGTAGAATATGAAAAAGGCAAATGGTTTGTGCAAAAATTCACCCTCCGGAAATAAAATTAAAAAGCCTCACAAGCCTTGACGGAACGTTCACCATAACGATAACGTTCCGTTATGGGTAAGGCTTTTATTTTCTCTCTGAGGCCCCCTTTTTTTTGTCCTTTTTGGTACTTTAAAGTACAAAAATGGACAGAAACGGGCTTTTTTAGTGTTTTCAAGCCTTAAAAACGGATGCTCCGCTTGCTCCCATTTTGGGGCCGTTTCCATGGTCTTTCTCCCTGATTTTACAGGCAGTTACGCCATGCAGTATAACAGGCGGCAAATTTTACTGCCAGAACCACAAA
>ONKB01000115.1 GCA_900318305.1 uncultured Prevotellaceae bacterium
AGGGTGTCGGTCCGCTGGCCTTTGAGGGCTGCACGGCACTCGATACCGTGACCTCGCTGGCAGACGTGCCGCCTGTGATGGGCAGAGATGCCTTCAGGGACGTATCACCCACATGTGTGCTGATGGTTCCTATTGGCAGGACCCAGGCCTACCGTGCCGCCGGCTGGTCGGAGGAGGTCTTCAGGGGCGGCATCAGGGAGATAGGTGCCCCGGCAGGCATCTCCACTATAAAGGTGAAGTCCAAAGACACCAGATATTACGACCTGCAGGGCCGCCCGGTGGCTAAGCCCGAGAAAGGCAGGATATACATCCACGACGGCAGGAAAGTGATGGAATAAGATAAATATGTTTCCTTACCCCTCAGCAGGAGATGTTTCCATTTTTATGGTGACATCTTATGCTGTTTGTGGTTTGTTCTAAAAAGTATGTTGTTGGAAAGAAAATAGGTTTTAATCCATTTATTTTATGTACTTTTGCATAAAATGCATAATAATTTATGAATAAGACCATCTGTTTAGTATTTTTATTCCTCTCAGTTTTTATTGGTGTTCCAGCCCAATCGCCTGTCTTGCCTGAGGACGTTGCTGCAATTCATAATCAGCTCAAGCAGAAGTATGCGCCTGACGGCAGAATAGCTATTTTTAATCCCGACTATACGGTTGACGGGAAAAATATCTTGATAAGCGGACTGACCTCATCTGTAGTTGCACGTCAGGATTTGCTGGCAGCATTGAAGGACCGTGGATATAATGTCTTGTGTGGCATGAAGGTGTTGCCTGAGGAAAGTGATCTTGGCGAGATGTGTTGGGGCATCGTAAAGAATTCAGTCTGTAATCTGCGTTCTGCTGCCGATTATGGTGCGGAGAATGTTACACAGGCTCAAATGGGAATGCCAGTGCGTATTCTCCAGAAAAACAAATGGCTTCAGATCCAGACCTGTGATAATTATCTGGGATGGGTGGAAAATGCGGCAATACAGCGTGTCACGAAATCCCAGCTTGAGGAATGGAACAAATCCCCTAAGATTGTTGTTACGGCGTTGTGGGGACAAGTGTTCACGCAACCTGACGAGAAATCCCAGACGATAAGCGATGTGGTAGCCGGTAACCGTCTGAAATTGATTTCCAGGAAGGGCAGATTCTATAAAGTGGAATATGCCGACGGGCGTACAGGCTATATCAATAAGTCTGTTTGTGAGGAACTGACTAAGTGGCGGAAAGAACTTGACAATTCCCCGGAGGCAATTCTTTCAACGGCGAAACGCCTGACAGGAATACCATATCTTTGGGCCGGCTTTTCTCCCAAGGGGGTAGATTGCAGCGGTTTTGTGCGTACAACATTATACATGCACGATATCATCATTCCAAGAGATGCATCCCAAATGTGCCAATATGGCCAGCGCATAGAAATCGGTGATTTCTCTGGTTTGCAGCCAGGCGATTTGTTGTTTTTCGGCTCCCGCAATAAAGATACGGGTAAGGAACGTGTAAGTCATGTCGGTTTTTATATGGGAGACAAACGCTTTATTCACTCTTTGGGCAACGTGCATGAGAATAGTTTTGATCCGAAAAGTGAAATTTATGACGAATATAACTTGGGGAGGCTCCTGTTTGCTTCCCGCATTATACCATATATTAACAAGCATCCGTATCTGAATACTACGGATAATAATCCTTATTTTAGTACTTCATTAAACTTTGAATAACCTCTTAATAACTATATAATTATGTCAACAAGAAGAGATTTCCTTAAAAAGACTGCCTTGGGTGCCGCAGTAACAATGCTGGGTACAGGGCAAATAAAAGCGATGCCTCTTGAAGTACCGGCAATCCACAAGAATGGCCGTACGGGCAAAATGAGACTTACATTCTTCCCCTATGAACTGAAATTACAGCATGTATTTACGGTGGCTACATATTCTCGCACAACCACTCCTGATGTTCAAGTAGAGATAGAATATGATGGAATTGTAGGGTATGGCGAAGCGTCGATGCCTCCATACCTTGCCAAGGAACTCGGTACTGTTGAAAGTGTGTGTGAGTTTTTAGGTCGCGTTCAGAAGGTGATAGGTGAGTTCAAAGACCCGACACAACTGGAAGACATCTTGTTGTATATTGACAAAATGGATGAAGGAAATGCCGCAGGCAAAACAGCTGTGGATATTGCTTTGCATGACTTGGTGGGTAAGATGTTCGGTCTCCCATGGTATAAAATATGGGGTTTGGATCCCAAGAAAGCACCCAATACGACATTTACGATAGGTATTGATACGGCTGATATGATCAGACAGAAAACAAAAGAATGTGCAGACAAGTTCAATATTTTGAAAGTAAAGTTAGGTCGTGATAATGACAAAGAGATTATTGAGACAGTACGCACTGTTACCAATCTGCCAATAGCCATAGATGCTAATCAGGGCTGGAAAGACAAACGACAGGCATTGGATATGATTCTATGGCTGAAAGAAAAGGGTATTGTAATGATTGAGCAGCCTATGCCTAAAACCCAGATTGATGATATTGCATGGGTAACAGAGCAGAGTCCTCTGCCTGTATTTGCAGACGAGAGTATCCAGCGTTTGAAAGATATTGTCAGCTTAAAGGGCGTATTCAGCGGTATCAATATAAAGTTGATGAAATGCACCGGTATGAGAGAAGGTTTTAAGATGTTGAATACGGCGAGGGCATTAGGAATGAAAGTGATGGTAGGGTGTATGACTGAGACAAGCTGTGCCACATCTGCAGCTGCCCAGTTCTCGCCTGCTGTTGATTTTGCCGACTTGGATGGAAACCTTCTTATTGCCAACGACAGATTTGACGGCATGAAAGTTGTCAAAGGCAAAATTACTCTTCCAGATCGCCCTGGTATAGGTGTTGTTAAACTATAACAGTTAAAAGAGTGTTGTGGATGAATAAATTAGCAATAATTGTTGTCCTGTTTTCAGCCTGCGGAATTCTTGGAGGGAACGCTCGTGAAGACTATAACTGGGAAAAGGATTTGCAACATCGTATCAAGTGGGATTTCACTAGGACCAGAGAGGATGTTGTAAAGTATATAAAGAACTATATTCCTGATGTCTCAGAAAGTCAGCTTTCTAAATGGGAGGCTGTGAATGCTTTGGAATGGATGGATATTGACGGCGAGAAAAGATATTTCAAGAATGCTGCTCCTAATTTATTCAGGATTGACAAGAAATGCCGCAATATCAAGAATCTGAAAGACGGGGTATCACTCAGCAATAGCCAGAGGGCAGCGGCAAAGAATATTCCTGAAGTGATAAGGGAAGCGTCAGGGCCTTATTGCATAGGTGCTCCGAAGCGTATGCGTGTTGACTTTATTCTGACAGTAGATGCCGATGCTGTTCCTTCTGGTGAGAAGATACGTTGCTGGCTGCCTTTTCCCCGTACGGATATTGCCCGCCAGACTGACGTGAAATTACTGTATACCAGCGAAAAGAATTATAAGGTGGCACCCTCAAAGTTCAAGCATTCATCGGTCTATATGGAGAAAAAAGCCCAGGCAGGAAAACCGACGGTATTCAAGGAGACATTTGAATATGTATCGTATGGCGCATGGTTTAACCTTAAACCGGAAAACATCAAACCATATAATACAGAGTCTGCCCTGTATAAGGAGTTTACTTCTGAGCGTGAGAAGCATATCGTGTTCACTCCTGAGTTGAAGGCTCTTGCTGCGGAGCTGACAGAGGGTATAACCAATCCGCTGTTGAAGGCAAGAAGTATATTCCGCTATATTACTGCTAATTATCCCTGGGCTTCTGCAAGAGAGTATTCTACCATAGATAATATTCCTATGTATGTCTTGAAGAATCATCATGGGGATTGCGGGCAGGTTAGTCTGTTGTTTATTACGCTGTGTCGCATATCAGGAATCCCTGCTCATTTCCAAAGCGGGCTGATGTTTCATCCTAATGCAACCAATCTTCACGATTGGAGTGAAATCTATTTTGAAGGCATCGGCTGGGTTCCTGTAGATCAATCTTTCGGCATACCTGTTTATGCCCACAATGATGACGAGACATGGTTCTTTCTCGGAGGTATAGATTCCTGGCGTATGGTTGCCAATAATGATTATGGAATGGATTTCTATCCTAAGAAAAAATATCCCCGCAGTGAGACCGTTGATTTCCAGCGCGGAGAGGTGGAATGGAAAGGTGGGAATCTGTATTATGACCAATGGGACTATCATTGGGATATTAATTATTTGACAGAATAGATTAGAGAATATGAATATAATTGAGAACCTGATTATTAAAGCAAAGGCAAATAAACAGCGGATTGTATTGCCGGAAAGTCTTGAGGAACGTACGCTGAAAGCAGCTGACAAATGCCTTAAAGACGAAATAGCAGATATTATTTTGATAGGGAATCCGTCTGAGATTAATAAATTGGCAGAGAAATTAAATCTGGTGAATATTGTCAAGGCTACTATTATAGACCCTGCGACATCTGACAAAACGGAGGAGTATGCTCATATTTTATACGAAATACGCAAAAACAAAGGAATGACGATGGAAGAAGCCAGGGAAAAAGTCCTTGACCCCTTGTATTTTGGATGCCTGATTATTAAGAGTGGCGATGCCGATGGCCAGATTAGTGGTGCCTTGAGTACTACGGGCGATACGTTGCGCCCGGCACTTCAAATCATAAAATGTGCTCCAGGCATTACCTGTGTCAGCGGTGCTATGCTATTGCTGACAAAGGCATCTCAATATGGTGACAACGGCGTACTTGTGATGGGTGATATTGCTGTAACCCCCATGCCTGATGCTTCGCAGTTGGCACAGATTGCTGTGTGTACTGCTCAAACTGCAAAGGCTGTGGCAGGAATGGAACCTCGTGTGGCAATGCTAAGTTTTTCTACGAAAGGCTCAGCCAGGCATGAGGTGGTGGATAAGGTCATTGAAGCAACCCGCCTTGCAAAGGAGATGGCACCAGATATGGCCATTGACGGTGAATTGCAGGCAGATGCAGCCTTGGTTCCCTCTGTCGGGGCGAAAAAAGCTCCGGGAAGTACTATCGCTGGTCATGCCAATGTGCTGATTGCTCCTAATCTTGAAGTTGGGAATATTGGCTATAAATTAGTTCAACGCTTAGGTGATGCAGAGGCTATAGGTCCTATCCTTCAGGGAATTGCCCGCCCGGTTAATGATTTGAGCCGTGGCTGCTCTGTGGAGGATATATATAAAATGGTTGCTATTACTGCTAATCAGGCTATGGCTGCCAAGGGTATAACGAAATAAATGTTTTATTATGAAAATATTAGTTCTTAATTGCGGAAGTTCTTCCATAAAGTACAAACTTTATAATATGGACGACAACTCGGTGTTGTCGGCAGGCAACATTGTCAGGATTGGCTTACCGAGGGCTCATCTTAAATTGAAGGTACCTTTTGAGCGTAAAGTATATCACGATATCCCTAATCATGAAGTGGGTCTGGAATTATTGTTCCGTTTGTTAACTGACAGAGATCTGGGTGCCATAAAGTCTTTGGATGAAATAGATGCCGTAGGACATCGTATCGTACACGGGGGGTCGTTTACAGAAAGCATGGAGCTGACTACTTCTGTTCTGAGAGAATGGAAGAAATTCAGCGAATTGGCACCTCTGCATAATCCTGCAAGTTTGCTGGGTATCGAGGCCATATCCAAGAAATTGCCCTATTTGCCGCAGATAGGAGTCTTTGACACCTCTTTCCATCAGACAATGCCGGAACATGCTTATATGTACGCTATTCCACGAAAGTATTATCAAAGGTATGGCATACGTCGCTATGGCTTCCATGGAACATCCCATCGTTATGTCCTAGGACGTGCTGCACAAGTCCTTGGTTTTAATCCAGAGGAGAAGAATGTGATTATATGCCATATAGGTAATGGCGCATCACTGGCTGCTGTCAAACATGGTAAATGTGTTGACACGACAATGGGTCTTACTCCGCTTGAGGGATTGATTATGGGTACCAGGTGTGGTGATATTGATCCTTCTGCTGTTCTCTATATTATGGATAAGGAAAAATTGAGCGTGCGTGAAACGTCAAATATCTTAAACAGGGAAAGTGGTATGCTTGCTCTTAGTGGTGTCTCTTCTGATATGGCTGAGATTGCAAAAGCGGAGCAGGATGGCAATCGTCGTGCACGTGTGGCAAACAGGATGTATAACTATAGAATTAAGAAATACATATCTGCATATATGGGAGCTCTTGGCGGTGCCGATTATGTCTTGTTCACAGCTGGAGTGGGAGAGCATCAATGGGAAATGCGCCAACGCTGCACTTCAGGCTTGGAGTTCATGGGCATAAAAATCGATGAAGAGAAGAATAAGGCTGCATTCGGCGTAGAAGCTGTTATTTCTACGGATGACAGTAAAGTGACTGTCGCAGTTATCCCGACTGACGAGGAATTATTAGTTGCAATGGATACCTATAAAATTGTTCGTGGAAAGAAAATCTGATAAATTATTAACATTATAAATCTGGGATAAATATGAGGACTGTTAAAATTGTCGTAGTTGTTGTTCTGATGAGCTTGATGCCTTTTCTTGTTTTTGCAAAACAGGATTTTGTGGGGACACGTATCAATGCTTTAGATAACTCCGCATGGGAAAAATCAATTTGGATTTCTGCTAAGGACGCTGAAGTGGTTACAAGGAAAATAACTACCAAAGATTTCCGTGCCGCCGATGGTGCCAATTTCTTTATCACAACTCTTAGGAATGATAAAAAAGTGGTATCTGCAAAATGGATGACAGCAGGACTTGGCGTATATGAATTATATGTTAATGGTAAAATTGTAGGTGAGGAAATATTGAAACCTGGTTTTACACATTATGCTAAGACAAAACGCTCTTTTACATATGATGTCACAGATGCTGTTAATATAGCTGCAGGAGGTGCAAATGTGTTTTCTGTTCAGGTTACACCGGGTTGGTGGGCTGACAAAATTATTACACCGTCTGGCAATGAAGGCATGATAGGTAAAAAGTGCGCTTTCCGCGGTGTCATAGAACTGACATTTGCTGATGGAACAAAGAAACTCTATGGCACAAATCTGAAGGATTGGAAAGCAGGAGTTGCAGGCCCAGTGAAGCATGCTGCCATTTTTGATGGCGAAACATATGATGCCCGGATTAAACCAGGTTTTAAAAGTGGTGTTAAGTTTGCCGCTCCGGAGCAGAATAATGAATTTAATGGTGAAATACTGCCTTCAGATGGAGCCGAGGTATATCTGCGTGTAGACTTGGCACTTTCTCCTGTAAAAGCTTATCTGTGGAAAGATATAGAGGGCGCTAATGAAAATGCGTATGGTAAGGTCGTTATTTCCAAGACGTTTAAACAGGATGAGGAATTGTTTGTGCGTCCGGGCGAAACTCTTGTCGTTGATTTTGGACAGAATTGTGCTGCCGTGCCATCTTTTGTGTTTAGTGCGAAGAATGGAACGGTATTGAAATGTCTGCCAGCTGAACTCTTAAATGACGGGAATGGTGCCAAGAGCCGCGGTATGGATGGCCCGGAGGGAAGTTGTCATCGTCTCAATCTGAGAACACCTGAGGAAGGTATGATATTGAGCTATACTTTTGCAGACAATAAAGGGTATGCCTCATATTACCCCCATTGTACATTCTTTGGCTATCGCTTCCTCTCCATTACAGCGACATCAGCTGTACGCATCAAGTCTCTGAAGTCCATACCTGTGTCCTCAATTACAAAGGAAATGGAAACTGGCTTTATCTCAACTGGTAATGAGATGATAAACAAACTGATTTCCAATACGGTTTGGGGACAACGCTCCAACTATCTTTCTGTTTCAACCGACTGTCCGCAGCGTAACGAAAGGCTTGGTTGGACTGCTGATACTCAGGTGTTTACTGAGACAGGATCGTTCTTTGCCAATACGGATAAGTTCTTCCATAAATGGATGCGGGATATGCGTGATACCCAGAGTAAACAGGGAGGCTTTCCAGGAGTTGCTCCTTTGGCTCAGTATGGTGCCATGGACAACAACATGATGAGGATTGGCTGGGCTGATGCTGGTGTAATAGTTCCATGGACGGTATGGAAACAGTTTGGGGATACAAAGATTATTGACGAGAACTGGGATGCCATGGCACGTTTCATGGACCATGTCAATGATACAAAATATAACCATCAGGCTCTTGCCCAAGAGAACGGCAATTACCAGTGGGCAGACTGGCTGAGCTATGAACCCTTAGAGAGTTGCGGCAGAGGTGCATTTGAGACCAATGCTTCGGGTCACTCCGTTCCGAAGGCTGATGCAATTGAGTATTGGAATTATCTGAGTGCCTCCTACTGGGCAATCGATGCTGGTATGATGAGGGACATGGCCAAAGCAACAAACCGTGATGTACAGAAGTATCAGCTTATGGTAGATGAAGCTAAAAAATATCTTAAGGAGACTTTCTTTAATGCCAAGGGTGAGTTCAAAATAGCTATTTTGAACACGATGCAGACACCTGCTTTGTTTGCTCTTAAAAATCAGCTTTTTGAAGGTCAGGCCAAGGCCGATATGATTGCCCGTCTGCGTGAGAACTTCAAACAGCACGATAACTGTCTCCAAACGGGTTTTCTCGGTACTTCTATTCTGATGGAGACACTTACTGCCAATGGTATGCCTGATGTTGCCTACGAGCTTTTGTTCCAGCGCAAGAATCCAAGCTGGCTGTATTCAATTGACAATGGTGCCACAACAATATGGGAACGATGGAACAGTTATATGCTCGATAAAGGCATGGGTCCAAAGGGAATGAACAGTTTCAATCACTATGCATATGGCTGTGTCTGCGAATGGATTTGGGAAACAGTTGCAGGTATTGCTGCTGACACCCAGGTTCCGGGTTTCAGACATATCATTATGAAACCCTTCCCTGACAAGCGTTTGGGTAGTGTGAAAGCCGAATATAATTCTGCTGCTGGCCTTATCAAGAGTGAATGGGCTTTCAATGGTGATAAATGGACTTGGAATATAACTATCCCCAAAGGGGCTACTGCAACGGTTACTTTGCCTGGGGAAGATAGTGCCACGGAGTATGAAAGCGGCACTTATGTTATATCAAAAGTATTGAAATAATGTCAGGAGCCTTTGACAAAGGTTTATCCTTTGATATAAGGTTAAGTGGTTCTCTCTGAAACAACTCCTGATTGTTAGGAATCTTTTGCACGATAACGTGAGAAAGTTTTGTATAGCTTTATTGTCGTTGTTTAATATTCCTTCATCAGTTTCGCTGGACTCCCGTTGGTATTATTTCAAATATGTTGTTTGGCGTTATTCCTTCGGGAACGACGTGTCAGGGTTTTCTTCCATATAATGTCTGGCACATCTTACGTATTCCTCGGCATTTCTGTTGATGAGCTGCTGGGATTCTTCTAATGTGACTGTCTTTATGCGTTTGGCAGGGACTCCTCCCCACATCTCATATTCTCCGATGACGGTGTTCTTCAGGACCAATGCACCTGCTGCAACAATTGAGCCGGTACCGATTTTGCAGTCATCCAATAATGTGGCTCCCATGCCAATCAGGACATTGCTGCTAATCTTTGCTCCATGTATGGTGGCGTTGTGTCCTATGGTGACACCGTCTCCGATAACAACATCCCCATACCCCGGACTGACATGGATGACAGCTCCATCTTGTACATTAACCCGATGGCCTAATCTGATTTTCTCAATGTCGCCACGTATTACAGCTCCGAACCATACGGAGCAATTATCTCCCATAATTACATCTCCGATAACTGATCCTGTTTCTGCGATATAGCAGTTTTTTCCCAATCGGGGTGTATGACCAAGAATGGATTTTATCATAATGATATTATTTGGTTGTGTGGTTGCGCTTGATTTCCTTCTTGGTGCTCTTGGAAAACCAGAGGCCATAGACTTCGCTGACATTGCTGGCAACGATAAAGGCATTAATGGAATTGTCTTTTATAAACTCCATGAGGTTTCCAAACTCACTCTGGGTCAGCAAACTCTGAATCTCAGTATGGGGTTCCATGGCATATCCTCCTTTGACATCGTAAATGCTGCATCCTCGTACAAGATTGTTGATGATGTAATTTCTGATGGGTTCGGGGGTCAGGGTGATGATGCATACACGCTTACGTTTACTCAGACTGGCAGTAAAGTAATCTATTACTATTCCGTTGAGCCAGGTGCCGATAATGCCGATGACGACTAACCTGAAAGGGTTGATGCTTAGGGCTGTAAGGCTAACCACAGCTCCAGAGATTGCTACGGCAGTACCGATTTCCATATGGGTGTATTTGCTGACTATTTTTGCTACAATATCCAGTCCTCCCGTAGAGCCGTTGATTCTAAACAGAATGGCTTGTGCTGCACTAAGAAGAAATACAAAACATATAAGGTCAAACCAGATGTCTCCCATAACGGATGTCTGTCCTGGGTTGACAAGTAATAAACTATAGGGGTAGATATATTCCAGCAGGTCCATCATTGGACCTAAGACGAGAGAGGCATAGACTGTCTTTACACCAAATTCGCCGTCAATAAGGTAGAAGGCTAAGATGAGCAGGAATGTATTAATAATTGTCAGGCAAATTGAAATCTTGACAGGAATACCTGCTGCCCCCAATAAATCACTAACCACGATGGCAAGACCTGATGTGGTGCCGATGATGAGTTTGCTTGGAACCAGGAAATAATATACTGCTATGGCTGTGATAAACATACCAAGAGTCATCAAAAGAGATTCTTTCCAGAATTTGGATGTTTTAAGGAAGCTGAGCGTTTTTATTGTTTGCAATGTCATTTATGTTGTTATTTTAGATTTTTTTGTTTATAGAAGAGATTTCTTAATTTGTTGAAATCACGCTGGAACATGATGCCTCCGCCTTGCGTTGAGAGGGATGATTTCGAGAAGTATCGGTCATTTGTCTCGCTGTAGGCATTGAGACTGATTGTTCCTTTCTGATTGAGAAGCCACCTCAGGTTGAAATCTCCAACAAAGTTGTTGGCATAGGTATTTTGGTCACGATAGCCGAAATTGCCGCTTAACTGTAGTCTGTTCTGTAACAGGCTGCCTTGGAATTGTCCTCCTACTTCCATGTCGTCAAAACCCAACCTGCCTGTTGATATATTAGGACCGAAAGTCCAGTTCCGGAGATGTAAGGCCTGGCTGATAATACTGCCGAGACTCTTACCGAGGGTGTTGGCGAACAAAGACTGCATGGCAATTACTGATTGGTTCTGGGCGGAAGCGCCAGAACTGGTCTCATAGTCGTAAGTGTAAAAACGTCCAACCGTGAGTAGGTAGAGCATTTGCATGTTCAAATCCTCTTGTGATGAAATGGCGCTGCGGAGAGTCTGCCTCATGTCATCTCCTGCAGTCGGGAAATCAAGGCCGAATGTTACCTGGGGATTATTTGTCTTGCCTCCAAAATTCAGTAGGCAATTAACATTTGTGGTTGCATTACTAATGTTCTGTCCAATGTTCAGGTCGCTTAGAGATACAGAGTGTACTGTATAAACGCCAACTAAATTGAGGTCACCGTCTTCTGCATTTCCAGAGAAACGGAGATAGCCGTCAGGCTTGATTTGAAAGTTTCGTTTCATCAAGTCCTGGATAGTTAGATGATACTCTCCTCCTGTAGTGGAGAATAGCCCGTTGATGCGGAATTTGCCTTTATTGTGCCAAGAGATATCAAAAGGCCCGTTTCCTCTCAGATACAAGCCGTCACCAGTCTTCCAATCTGTATAGATGATAATCTCCGCATTGGGATTGATGTCAGCTAAAAGATTAAAATATATATCGGTTGAATTATCCTTGAAATTCTCTATTTCATCGTTTCTCTTGTTGTCGTTTGAATTCTGTATTCTGTATTGTGTCTTACCATTATGGAAATAGATAAAGTCAGATCCTGAAGCATTTTCTGTCTCTGAAGAGTTATAAAAGAATCGTGAACCATATTTGGGAGACAGGTTCAGGTCAGCGTGTACTGTTGATGTGTTGCCATAAAGGCGACCGTTTCCATCTGCATAGACAGTCCCCCAAAAATCATTATGGTTGATGCTGCTGTGATTGTATGCCAATAAGTTATTGGCATCGAAGCTAAGGTTGTAGCCGAAGTCTTTCAGTTTGTTGTGAGTGATATCGCCGATAACGACACAACTGCCATGCTTGGCATCGTGTATGTGAAAATCCTGAAAGATGATTTTCCCCTCTCTAAAAAAGATACTGTCATGTGACATTGTGTATAAGGCGTTTGTGACGGGCGGGGTAAAGCTGAGTGTATCCAACATGACCTTTCCCGTTAAATCAAGAGCATCTAAGGGACCACTTAGTTTCAGTTGCCCTGAAATGTTTCCTTTAATAGGACCGAGAACGTTGTACAGCCATGAGTTCAGAAATTCTGCATTAGTGTGTCGGGGTGAGAAATTAATCTCCAGGCTGTCGGCATCGATATCTACATAACCTTTGATAACCAAAGAGTCATGTAAACTCTGTCTGGTTATGGCATCTAAGTTTATTTGTTTGGTAGCGTCATCCCAGTTCCCTAAGATATGGAGAGTACCCATGTCTCCGCCTTGGAAATGGAAATTCCTGACAGATATGTCCAATGGGACGTTCAACTCTCCAGACGACTTTGAAGGTATGGTGGCAGTGCCGTAGATGTTGCCGGAGAATTCTACGGGATGGAAGTTGAGCAAGTCTTGGATGTGGGATATTTCCATTCCATTCAATGTAATTAGGAACGGCGAGTTAAAAGAATCCTTGTTTCGTATGGATATAAACTGTTCTCCATTGCGTAATTCCAATGGTGATATATAAATGCCATTTGGAGTGATATTTATGTCAGAAGAACTGACTGACCACAATGTGTCGTGTATTGTAAATGTAGAAGGGTGGACAAGTATGTCGGCTATTTTGTTAAGATTCTCCTGTCCGTATAATTTGCATTTCAGATTTAAGTTGCCAGATGTGCCATTGGAGTTGATGGTTTTCCATTCAAGTGTTGGCAAGATGATATTGTCTGCGGCTGCGACATTCAAGACCATTTTCACATTAGAATCATCAAACCATTTTGAGAATTGGGTCAGAATATGCAAGGAATCTGTATTCCCTTTAAGGAAGAAAGTACCATCGGAATATTGCTCATCATTTATTTTGAATTTCGGGAGCCATGACATGAGTTGGAT
>ONKB01000114.1 GCA_900318305.1 uncultured Prevotellaceae bacterium
CTCCTCTTTGTCATAATAGTCATCCCCGAAAGTTTTCTTGCTGATACAATAAGGCGGTGTGGATGCGTTGACATATAGATTCCTTACTTTTCTCTGACCGCTACTGCAGAACACATACTCTCCCAGATGCTTCACTGGGGCAGAGGAGGGATTTCGGCTCTCTGGTATATTTCTGTGTTTGCTTACAAACTGTCATAAAGAAAAAATACCGGAGAATCAAAATAATGATTCTCCGGTACTATTAGGGAAAGTATTCACCTCATATGCCCAACATGGCACGCAAGCCAACATCCACACCTGAGAACCCCATGAATGCCATGGCTAACAAGCCTGCGGTAATCAAAGCAAGAGGAGTTCCTCGCATAGCCTTAGGGGTATCGGCCATTGCCAGTTGTTCGCGCATACCTGCAAACACCACCATAGCAAGCCAGAATCCTAAAGCCGTAGCCATAGAATAGATAAGTCCCTGCAAAAGATCGTATTCTTTCTGAGCAACAAGGATTGTCACACCAAGTATGCAGCAGTTTGTAGTTATTAAGGGAAGAAATACTCCTAAAGCCTGATAGAGCGATGGCATGGAATGCTTCAGAATGATTTCTATCATCTGCACCAGCGAGGCGATAACGAGGATGAAAACAATGGTCTGCAAATACTCCAGGCCAAATGCAACGAGCACATATTTCTGAATAATGAATGTCACCAACGTTGCAACAACAAGAACAGCAGTAACCGCCATACCCATGCCAGAGGCAGTATCCATCTTCTTGGAAACACCGAGAAAAGGACAGATTCCAAGAAACTGAGCCAAGACAATATTATTGACAAAAATAGCTGTAATAACTATCAGGAACAAATTTAATATGTAATCCATAGTTACTCTCCTCCTTTCTTATTGTTGTTTGATGACGAATTTGTTAAACAATGCTATCAGATAGCCCAGCACGAGGAAGGCCCCGGGTGCAAGTACAAATATCAACATTCCATAACTCTCACCCTGCAAGGCAATACCCGCCAAGCCGAAATCATCGCTACGGAACACCACACCCGTACCCAGGAGTTCGCGCACAGCTCCGAGTAATGTCAAAGCCATTGAGAAGCCGGTGCCTATACCTATGCCGTCAAATATACTTGCCAGCGGCCCGTTCTTGGCGGCGAAGGCCTCAGCTCTTCCCAGGATAATGCAGTTTACCACGATCAATGGGATGAATAACCCCAGAGATGTGTAAATACCAGGCAGATAGGCTTGCATCAGCATCTGTAACACTGTAACTAAAGAGGCAATAATGACAATATATGACGGTATGCGCACCATGTCAGGAATAAGATTCTTGATACAGGATATAATCAGATTGGACATGACGAGAACAAACATTGTCGCTAATCCCATCGCCAGGCCATTGACGGCAGACGAGGTAGTTCCCAATGTCGGACACATACCCAGCAGTAGCACAAACGTGGGATTCTCCTTAAATATACCGTTCAATAAGACTCTCATATTATTCATTCGTCTTGTCCTCCTTTCATGTCATTTTTCTCAGATTGTACATTTGTGGCACTCGTCTGACTGTCATAACGGGCATACAGTTCATTGTATGCCTGTTGAACAGCATTCAGGAAAGCCCGTGAAGTAATGGTAGAAGCAGTTATCGCATCAACACATCCCCCGTCTTTACTGACAGTAAGGTTACATTCTCCGGGATTCTTCCCTATGACATCACCCTTCTGCCCTTTCTGAAACCATGTATTAGCCTTAGCTCCCAGTCCCGGTGTCTCAGCGCTTTCCAGAATTGTGTATCCCAGTATGGTACCCTTAGAGTCAAATCCCACCAGCACTTTAAGCGGGCCGCCGAAGCCCTGGGTTGCCGTTGTCACTGCGGTTCCCACAGATTGTCCATCAGTATCGCTGACAGCATAGAACTCATATCCGTCTTTCACTTCAGGTGAAGCCACCTGCACATTACCAGATCCCATCACGGTGCGGATACCTTTGGAAAGATTATCAGCATTGATTTTCTTAATACGGGGAGCTGTCACCTCATTTACTCCTGCCAGTACACCCCCGGCCACAAGTGCGACGGCTGTAAGAACCAGCAGCATATTGGTCAGTGAAGATTGTAGTTTTTTCATTTTGCCGATCCCTCCACCGATCCGAAGCGTTTGGGTTTACAATAACTATTTATAACAGGCGTAAAAGCGTTCATAATCAGAATGGCAAATGACATTCCTTCAGGATAAGCCCCGAAAGTACGGATAACCACCGTCAACAAACCTATTGCCACGCCATAGATTAATTGCCCCTTTGGAGTCATCGGTGATGTCACATAGTCGGTTGCCATAAACACGGCGCCCAGCATCAAGCCACCGCTCAATACCTCCAGTACAGGGGAAGCAAAGACAGGATTCAACTGATGCATTACACCTGTCACAACGAAGACCGTTGCAATGATACTAACAGGGATATGCCATGTAATGATTCTACGCACAAGCATATAGACCAGCCCTAACAGAAGAGCCAGCGCACAGACCTCGCCCATACAACCGCCTGTACTTCCTACCAGCATGTCAAATGCCGATGGCAGTTTATCAAGCATGGAAGTGTCGCCAGTCTTTATGGCATCTTTCATCACGGCCAGAGGCGTTGCGCCTGTCTGGGCGTCTGCATAGACAGCGAATGAGTGTCCTGCAACTGGCCATGTTGTCATTTCCACGGGGAAAGATATCAGCATGAAAGCACGGGCTGCCAATGCAGGATTAAACAGGTTACACCCCAGACCACCGAATGTCATTTTGACAACGCCAATAGCAAACAAGGCCCCTACAACCACCATCCATAGAGGGATGTTTGACGGAAGATTGAAAGCCAGAAGCAAACCTGTTACAACAGCAGATCCGTCGGCAATGGTCAAAACAGGATTTTTCAGCAGGTACCTGTTGACAGCCCACTCAATGAACAGGCATGAAACAACCGACACAGCGGTCACCAGGACAGCACCTATCCCGAAAAAATAAAAAGAGCAAAGCAACGCAGGTATAAGTGCGACAACGACACCATACATGTTACGTTGCACACTATCGCCGCCATGAACATGAGGCGACAGAGATACGATTAACTGATTTGCCATATATTATTATTGTTTTTTGTTTTCTTTATGTGCGGGACTTGATGATTCCCGTAACTGTCGACTTACCCATGCGGACATAATCCAGCAAAGGCCTGTGCGAGGGGCATGTAAACTGACATGAGCCACACTCTATGCAAGACGTCACGGCATTAGCTTCCAGCATATCCCACATCTCATGGGCCGCACCGTCGGCAAGCAGATAGGGCTCCAGCCCCATGGGACATGCAGCCACACATTTCCCGCAACGTATGCAAGGATTCGGCCTGCTGCGGCGCGCCTCTTTCTCATCCATAATCAGCACACCTGAGGAGCCCTTGCAAATGGGCACCTCAACATTGAGCAGAGCCTTGCCCATCATGGGACCGCCACCGATAATCTTGCCGGTATTCTCAGGAAGGCCGCCACACTCGTCAATGAGCTGGCTCATGGGTGTTCCCATACGGACCAGTAAATTGGAGGGTCTGGCAAGACTCTTTCCCGTTACCGTTACAACACGCTCAAACAACGGTTTGTCCTTCATCACCGCCTGATAGACGGCAAACGCCGTCCCCACATTCTGAATAACAGCACCCACACTGGCTGGCAGAGCCGGAGGAGCCGGCACCTGACGGTTCACAACAGCATCTATTAGTTGTTTCTCACCACCTTGCGGATACTTCACCTGTAGCGGCACAACCTCTATGCCAGGATATATCCTGGCCTTCTGGGTCATCAGTTCAATGGCATCTGGCTTGTTATTCTCTATGGCGACAAAAGCCTTGTTTACGTCCACAGCTCTCATCAGCAGTGACACACCCACAAGTATTTCGTCGGCATGTTCCAACATCAGCCTGTGGTCAGCAGTGAGATAAGGCTCACATTCCACGGCGTTAATAATTATCCACTCTATCTTGCTCCCTGGAGGGGGTGACAGCTTAACATGGGTAGGGAAACAGGCACCGCCCATGCCGACGATACCGGCACTTTGAATCTTTGCCACGATATCCTTGCCCGTCAGCCCAGGCAACTCCTCAAGTCTCACAAGCTGCTCGCTGCGGTCTATCGACTCTTCCCACTCATCGCCTTCCACCTGAATAAAAACAGCAGGCTTGGCATAGCCGCTGGCATCAATGACGGAATCTATCTTGAGTACCGTTCCACTTACAGAGGAATGGACAGGCGCAGAGACAAAGCCGCCTGCCTCAGCGATGACTTGTCCTACTTTTACTTTGTCACCCTTGTCAACTACCGGTTTTGCGGGTGCTCCGATATGCTGGCTCACTGGGAGAACAGCAACCTGGGGCAATGGAGCCAGACGTATGGGCTCTGCTGCCGACAATTTGTTTTCTTCGGGGTGCACACCACCTATCTTGAAAGTCTTCACTGCGCTTTGTTTTTTGTTGTTATTGTTTCTGTGACAGGATTCTCTTCTGCAGGCATTTCCTGCGGAGTATCCCATTCACCTATCTTCTGAATCGATTTTCTCGGACATGCCTGCTCACACTTGCCACACAGCGTACATAAAGCTGCGTCTATACGAGCCACATTGTCTTCAACAGTTATGGCATTGCTCTCGCATTTCTTCACACACAGCTTACAACCGATACAAGATACATCGCATGCATTCTTTGCCTGGACGCCCTTATCCTTATTGCGACATCTGACAACCATGCCTGTCAGCTCATGGGTGACAGGACGTATCTCAATCAATCCTCTCGGACACGCCTTGGCACAAGCGCCACAGGCAGTACACAGCGTAGCATCCACCTCAGGCATACCTGTCTCGGCATTCATGGAGAGACCGCCAAACTGGCACTTGGACACACAGTCGCCACATCCCAGGCAGCCATAGGCACATGCCGTTGTCCCCATACTTGTGGCATGGGCAATCCGACATGTCTGAACGCCATCATACTCCCTTATCTGCCGGCGGTTCTCACATGAGCCATTACAGCACACCACCGCTATGCGGGGAGTCTCATCGGCAATGGCTTCCATGCCCAATACCGCAGCTACCTTGTTCATAATTTCCATGCCACCGACAGGACAGGACAAATCCTCCAGAGAACCTTTGTCGGCTGCCCTGACACATGCAGAAGCCATAGCACTGCATCCCGGGAAACCGCATCCGCCACAATTAGCACCAGGGAGGATGGCACTCACCTCACCCAGGCGCGGGTCTTCCTTGACGGCAAACTTTCTCGACACAACATACAGTACTGAGGCAAGTATCAAACCCGCCGCCCCAAGGACACATACTGCAAGAACTATTGTATTCATATCTAAAATTAATGTTTTTCTATCCTGAGTCTGAACTCACTTCCTAACTTGTCACGCATAAGGTGCAACACAATAAAATAGATGGCATATATCAGCAGCAACACACCCACGGCAGCCACATCCGGCAACTGCAGCAGCAATACAGCGGCAGGAATCCAGACCAGTGTCAGCAGCAATGGCATGCCGAAAGCCAGCCATACCGCCTTGCGGCCCATCGATGTCTCACCATACACGGCAACCTCCTGTCCCACAACATAGTCCGTCGGATGGTCATCAACGACATCTATCAGCCTCTCCCTGTTCTCTGCCGATGGACACAGCTTGCGCGCACCACAAGAAGAACAGGCATCCTCCTGAGAGATTCTGACCCGCAGGCGGCTGCCCTCTATACTTGCTATGCTGCCAATATGATATATTCTGCCAGAAGCCATGAATTGGTATGCAATATCACCCAACCCCTTCCCCTATCACAAATCGTGATGAGAGAAACGGTAGGAAGCCATCTCCTCATATTTTGTCCCCGGACGTCCGTAATTGGCATACGGATATATGGATATTCCTCCCCGGGGTGTAAAGATTCCTGTCACTTCTATATACTTGGGATCCATCAGTTTGATCAAGTCCTTCATTATCTTGTTGACACAGTCCTCATGGAAGTCCCCGTGATTGCGGAAACTGAAAAGATAGAGCTTAAGACTCTTGCTCTCTACCATGCGCTTGTCTGGAACATAACTGATGCGTATTTCAGCAAAATCGGGCTGCCCCGTGATAGGACATAATGATGTAAACTCCGGGCAATTGAACCTCACCCAATAATCATTCTCAGGATGCTTGTTCTCAAAACTCTCCAACACCTCCGGGGCATAATCCTGACGATACCGGGTCTTTGCGCCCAGGGCCATAAGGCCCTCATCTTTTCTATCTGTCATATTGTCTTTTTTGCTTTTATTTCCATGTATCTTTCGAGCCCTCTTCTGCGCAATTTGCAGGCAGGACACTCTCCACAACCGTCGCCCGGTATGCCGTTATAGCAAGTCACCGTATCTGCGGCAACGATATCCATCACCCCCAGCTCATCAGCCAGAGCCCACACCTCACATTTGTCCATCCACATCAACGGTGTATGAATCACAAACTGTTCATCCATAGCCAAGTTCAGGGTTACATTCAGGCTCCTGACAAAACTGTCGCGGCAATCGGGATAACCGCTGAAATCAACCTGTGACACACCTGTCACCAAGTCATATATGCCCCTTTCACGGGCATACACCGCAGCAATGCTGATAAAAAACAGATTTCGCCCCGGTACAAACGTGTTGGGGGGCGAGCCTGCAGGTTTCTCTTTGTCCACCGCCATTGTAGGATCAGTCAGCGAGTTGTGACTCAGCGAGCCTATGAACGGTATGTCCATCCTCTCCCAGCAGACTCCGGCTTTCTCTGCTATCATCTGGGCATACTCCACTTCCACTGCATGTTTCTGACCATACACGAACGTCAGCGCACTGACCTCCCTGAAATGCCTCTTTGCCCAAAACAGGCAGGTCGTGGAGTCCTGTCCGCCACTGAATATCACAAGAGCCTTATCCCTTTTCATGCTGATGATTTTCCGTAACTGAATACAAAGTTAGCGATTTTAGAACCAAACATAAACACCCCAAAAGAAAAGCAGGGAAGAAAACCAGAGTTTTCATCATCCATTTCTGACTCCATACCTATTTATATATAACAATGAAAAGTGAGGATTGCATTCTCTGACACAATCCTCACTTTATGTAAATTTCCTTGGAAATCCAAGACTATCTTTCCATCACCTTCCTGCCGTCGTGGATGTATATCCTGCCTTTCTCTGGACGGGTCACCGGGCGGCCTTCGAGGTCGTAGTATCTGGTGTCTTTTGGTTTCACCTTTATGGTGCTGATGCCTGCCGGGGCTGGCATCTCCACGATGCCGCCCTTGAAGACCTCCTCCGACCAGCCGGCGGCACGGTAGGC